>CAOKVW010000013.1 GCA_948472955.1 uncultured Clostridium sp.
AAAGTGTTACATTTTTTTGCTAAAAGCTAGACAAAAAATATTTAATATGATATAAGTAAAAAAGAGACCAGATATAATATAATAACATAAATTACGACAAAAACACACAAGGGTTATAGGTAAAACCAGGTAAAAACCTAGAAATATCATATTAAATGGGGGAAAAGAAAATGAAACAAACACCAAACCAAGAAAAAGGAATCACACTAATCGCATTAGTAGTAACGATAATCGTATTAATGATACTAGCAGCAGTAGGTATAGCAACACTAACAGGAGACAATGGGATTTTGACTAGAGCGCAAGAAGCGAAAGACATAACAAAAAAAGTAGAAATTGAAGAACAATTAAGATTAGCTCAGTTAAGTGCTAAAATAAAAAAAGAAGGAGGAGATATCACCATAGGGGAATATCTACAAGAGTTGACAGAAGAGAAAGTAGATTTTGCAGAAGGAGATACCAGCAAATATGGTGATTTATATGAGATATATCAAAAGGTAATCGTAGTAGAAGGAAAATATATCTATGGATTAAGTGAAAAAAATGGAGATGTGGTATTTGAGGAAAAAGGGACAGAAAATAAAATAAAACCAACGGTAAAATCCATAGAAATAGTAGAAAGAACAGAAACAACAGAAAAAACAACAATAAAAGTAAAAGTAAGCACAGTAAGAAATAACGGAGGCACACTAAAATATTACATCAAAGAAGAAAATGCTGTAGACTATGCCTTTATAGAGGAACAAGAAGGAGAAGTATTTACTTTTGATAATTTAAACCCAAACAAAACCTACAGTAAAATCAAAGTAGAAGCCATAGCCCCAAATGGAGAAACAGCCTATCTAGAAATAGAAATAAGCAATGTACCAAGCTTAGAAGGAGTGGTAACATTGAGCTATCGTACCAGTAGTGGACAAGTAATTAGAGAAAAAGATTGGACAAAAGGACCAGTTATGGTAACGGTAGAAGTCAATACACAAGGATATACTTTACAAACAGCCAAAAGAGTGGCAGGAGAAGAAATCATTTGGCAAGAAACAGCAACGCAAAAATTTACAACAAATGGAACCATTTATGCCAGATTATTTGATACAAAAACAAATAAAGCAGGAAAAGTATATACCAAAGAAATAAGCAACATAGACGCAATAGACCCAACGATAGAAGGAAATACCATACAAACGAGTGCAACAACCAATAGTATAGAATTAAAAATAAAAGTCACCGATAGTAAATCTGGATTAAGTAAAATAAAATGGTTTTATAGGAAATCAACAGATGATAAAGATACCAATGTAGAAGATGTATATCAAGCAATGAATGGGACAATAGCAGGAGAAACAACACAGCAAGAAAAAACAAAAACCTTATCCGGCTTAATAGCCAATGTAACGTATCATATTTATGCAGAGATATATGATGTGGCAGGAAATATGACTAGAGTACCACCTACTGGAACTATAACCCAAGCAACGGGAACGGTTCCGGGAGGTAAAGAAAACATAGGAATGGGAGGACTTACAGAATCAGCAGCTATTGGAATCAATTATGAATATACCAATTGGACCAATATAAATGTAGATGTAACCTTAACCAATAAAACAGGAAAGGATGCCTATAAATTACAATATAAAAAAGATGATGAAGAATGGATCGATTATACCGGAAAAATCACATTTGAAAAAAATGGTACAATTATAGCCAGATTAACAGACAACCAAACAGCAGGACAAACAGGAAATGTAGGAGCCATTGCGACAGGAAATGTAATGAAAATCGATAAGACAGCCCCAACAATCAGTACAGAAACACCATTAACAGCAGCAAGTGTAAGCACCAATAGTATAGGATTAAACATAAAAGTAACAGATGGTGATTCAGGATTAAGCAAAATAAAATGGTTTTATAAAAAATCAACTGAGGCTAATTATACAAGTACAGAAGATGTATACCAATCAATGAATGGAGCAACAGCAGGAGATAGAACAGAGCAAGAGAAAACAAAAACATTATCAAACTTAACAAGTGGTATGACCTATCATATTTATGTAGAAATATATGATGTAGCAGGAAATAAAACAACAAGTGATGTTATCACAGAAAAAACCTTGTATGAAGCAAACGAACCAAACTTAATGAATGGAATGACAGCAATATATTGGGATGCATCCAATAAAGAAAAAACGTTAACAGCTGAAAATACGGCAGAAGAATGGAATCAATGGTATGAATATGAAGAAGGAGACAATCAAACAGATACCAAAACAAGTAGATGGGCGAATGCCAAAACAAGTGACGGAAGTTACTGGGTATGGATACCAAGATATGAATACAAAATAGTAAGTGGAGAAGGAACCAGTACAGCAGGAAAAATCGAGGTAAAATTTATACCAACCAGTCAAACCACAGCAGATGAAGGATATAAAATCCACCCAGCTTTCCAAGATGGAACCAGTAATCATTTTAAACGAGGAGAATGGGATAAAGAACTATCAGGTATCTGGGTAGCCAAATATGAAACGAGCCATAGTGATGCCACAGAAAGTTCAGCAGGAAGCAGTAGTACCTTAAAAGTAGTCCCAAATGTACCAAGTTGGAGGAGTATAACAATTGGAGATAGTTATACAACAGCTTACAACTATGATAGAAGCAAAGAAAGCCACATGATGAAAAATAGTGAATGGGGAGCAGTAGCGTATTTAACCCATAGTCAGTATGGAAGAAATGGGCATGAAATAGACATTAACAATAGCAGTAGCTTTATTACAGGAAATGGAGGAGGAAGCACAAATGCTTCAGAAGCTTCTGGAGTAACCAATGCTTATAATACAACAAAAGGAGCACAAGCAAGTACAACAGGAAATATTTATGGAATTTACGACCTAAGTGGAGGAGCATGGGAGAGAATAGCAGGTTATATTTCAAATGGAAATTCAAATTTAACCAATGGACAATCGTTTGCTTATCAAACAGCAGACCCAGAGGGATATCAAACAAGGAGTACAAAATATGCAACAGTTTATCCATATGATTCTTCTAATGATACAGATACAAATAATTATGCAACTTATAAAAATGCAGGATATGGATACGGAGATGCTATACTAGAGACATCAGCTAGAGGTAGCGGTACTACGAGCTGGTTCGGCGATTACTCTTACTTTCCGTACACAAGTGGTCCGTTCTTCGGACATGGGGGCGTTTACAAGGATGGTTCTAAGGCGGGTGCTTTCTATTTCCTTAGTAGCGACGGCCTTGCGGTCAGCGACATTTCGTTCCGTGTGGTTTTGGCTCGGTGACTAGTTTTCTCCAGCTCGAAGTTTTGTTGCAAAAAATATATCTCGTAGAGCCGATTTTCATGGGTTATGTTGCGGGGAAAAATTGAGTCCTACTTGAAAACTGTAAAATGAGAAAAGTTTTTAAAATAAAAACGAAAATCTAAAACCATAAAACATCAATAAAATATACAAAAGCATGGAAAATATCAATCCATGCTTTTGTAGTTTGTCATGTCAAGATGAGAACTAAACAATAGCTGAGAATAGAAAAATGTCGAAACTTGCGATGAAAAGAGATTGACAATTCTAGAATGTCACTTTATAATAAGATTACATTTTCAAATTTCTATTATTATTTCAAAAAAATTTAATTCGAAAATTATCCAATTAAAAAATTAGAAGAAAAGGAGGGAGGCTTATTGAGTAAAAAAAAATAATTCTTGCAATTGCCGTTCTATCATGCCTTTTATTATCTTTTATAGGAGGACAAAGTTATTCTAAATATGTATCAGAAATAAGAGGAGATGGCATGGCAGAGGTGGCAACATGGAACTTTAAAGTAAATGGACAAAAAGAACAAGTACAAACCATTCGATTGGAATCTACTTGTAACAATGAGACACTCGTTAATGGTAAAATTGCACCAGGAACCAATGGAAATTTTAATATTATGATTGATGGAACAAGTTCTAATGTTGGTATTCATTATGATATAAAATTTACAAATGAAAGTACAAAACCAACGAATTTAAAGTTTGTTTATAACCATCAGGAATATAATTCCATTAGTGAATTGGAGACTGTTTTGTCAGGAACGATTCAGGCAAATGAAGAAGAAAAGATAAAAATATTTACAATTACTTGGCAATGGCCATATGAAACAGGAAATAATGAGAGTGAAATAGCAAATAATGATAAAATTGATACACAAAATGCACAAGATATTGCTAGTTATATTTTTCGTGTAACTGTTTCAGGTACACAAGTAGAACCACAAACATAAATCATATGGAAAGAATAGAAATTTAGGAAATGTGTAATTTTGTAGGTATACGGTAAAAGTAGTCTTTATTCTATAAGACAATATTTGTCAATTTTTAAGGAAGGACCAATAAACTATATTTGTCCTTACCAAATGCTGATACTGTAACAGCTGAAGTTTAACAGTAAAATAAGGAATACAACTAAATCATATTAATTTAGTTGTATACTGATACTGTAAAACTAAAGCTTAACAGTATCAGCAAAAAGGGAGGTGTGTGTCAAAGAAATAAAGAAATTATGGGAAAATAAAAAGAGAGAAATAACGCTTGCTTTGGTAAGTGTTATGGTACTAACATTATTTTTTTCTGGTTATAGCATGGGAAAGGGATTTAGTAGTACAGAGATAGTAACAACTGGAAAAATAGCAGAACCCATATTAATAGTTGAAAATAGTCCAGTTAAAGAGATAAATGGAAAAAAAGAAAGTGAATCTTATGAGTTTAGGGTAAAGAATTATAAACAAAATGGAGAAGTGACACAGATTGATTTAGAATATAATATTGAAATTTTATCGCAAAGGGAGGAGGCTATTTCTTTTAAGTTATATAGAGATAATCAAGAAATCCCCTTAGAAAATAAAAGGACGAGTAATATAAAATTGGAAAAAGAAAAAGCACAAGAAAATTGCTATCGATTAGAAATTATTTATGATAAAACAAAAAGTTATACCACAAACGATATAATTCAAGATATTCAAATAAAAGTACATTGTGAACAATTGAAGGGTTAAATAAATGTATCAATTGCAACAAATTTGTGCAAATTAATAAAGACAATGTTAATTTGCACAAATTTATTGTAGAGAATTAAGAAGTAATAATAAGTGTTATTATTTTTATAAAAAACATTATATATTTTTTATTTGATAATAAAATTCCTAAAAAAGAGTTGCTATTTTTTACAATTTAAGATAAAATTTAGAAAGCAAAAATAAGGAGGCAAAATAAAATGATAACTTTGCAAGATGTCATAAAAAATGAAGAGGTAGAAGCCTTGATTCAAGGAGCGCAAAAACAATTAGACGGTCTTCGGTTATACAGAACATAGTCATAGGCATATTTCTATTGTTTCAAAAAGAGCCGGAAAGATATTAGAGACATTAGGATATCCAAAGAGAACGATTGAACTTGCCCAAATAGCAGGATATTTACACGACATTGGAAATTGTGTCAATCGTACAGACCATGCTCATAGCGGAGCTATATTGGCTTATCATATTTTAAAAGATATGGGAATGCCAGTAGAAGAGAGAACAGAAATCATGATGGCAATTGGAAATCATGATGAAAATACAGGAACAGCAGTTAGCGATATATCAGCAGCACTTATTTTGGCAGATAAATCAGATGTACATCGTGATAGAGTTTTAAAATCGAATTTATCCACATTTGATATCCATGATAAAGTTAATTATGCAGTAACAGATGCTGATTTAAAGATTGATAAGGCAGAAAGAAGAATCGTATTGAAACTTACCATTGATACTAAAATATGTCCCGTGCTAGATTATTTTGAGATTTTTATGGATCGAACGATGATGAGTAAATATGCGGCAAAGTATTTGAACATATGGTTTGAATTACTAATTAACAATACGAGGTTATTATAGAAGAAAGGAAAGAGTTAAATATGAAAAAAATAAAAATATTAACGATTACATTAGTAATAATAGCAATTACCATGATAGCATTTTTTGGAGTTTATACACAAGTACAAAACAGAATGGAAAATCAAATAAAAGACTATACAGATGCTATGGATTTAAAAGGTAGTAGAAATATTAGATTAACAGTAAGTACAGGAAATACAACAGTAGTAAAAGATGCCGAAGGAAAAGTAATAGAGGAAGAATTAACAGATGAGCAAATAGCAGAAAAGGGATATACGAAGGAAGAAGTACCAGATAATAAAGAAGAAATTAAAAATGTGGAAAATTATAAAGCTTCTAAAAAGGTAATAGAAAAAAGATTAAAAAAATTGGGTGTTGATAATTATCATATAAAATTAGACGAACAAACTGGTGATATCGTAATAGAATTTACGGAGAATGACCAGACAGACAGTATTATTAGTAATATTAAGACAGCAGGAAAATTCGAGATTGTAGATAGCCAAACCAATGAAGTTTTAATGAATAATGGTGATATAAAAAAAGCAAAAGTTATGTATGGTTCTGGTAATAGTACAGGAACGGTAAATAGTGGTACGTCTGTATATTTAGATATAGAATTTAATAAAGAGGGAAAAAAGAAATTAGAAGAAATTAGTAATCAATATGTAAAAGTAGAAGAAAACACAACAGAGGAGGAAAATGCTAACGAAGAGGAGAATACCACAGAGGAGAATGCTACTGATAAAGAGGAAAAAACAGTTACCATGAAAGTAGATAATGAAACAATCATGTCAACTAGTTTTGAAGAGCCAATTAAAATTGGAAAATTACAATTATCTGTGGGTAGCAGTGCAACAGATGCAGACACGTTACAAGGATATGTTGACCAAGCTTCTAATATGGCAACTGTCTTAGATACAGGACATATGCCAGTAAAATATGAATTAGGCGAAAATCAATATGTTTTGTCAGATATCACAACAAATGATACAGAAATAGCAGTATATGTGGTATTAGCAATTATCGTATTAGGAATTATCCTACTATTCATAAGATATAAAGTAGTAGGAACTTTGGGAATTATTTCTTATATAGGATTCATATCTTTGTTTATGCTACTGGTTCGCTATACCAATGTCGTATTATCGCTAGAAGGTATTTTGGGAATCCTTATAGTATTTGTGTTAGATTATAGGTTAATTAATAAATTATTAAAACATAACAAAATAGAGTCGTATCAAGAATTTTTCACACAAATAATACCGATTATGATTCTGGCAATTACATTCTGTTTCATTCGTTGGGTACCAATTAGTAGTTTTGGTATGGTAATGTTTTGGGGAATTGTTCTAATAGCAATTTATAATAGCATCGTAACCAATTATTTATTAAAAATAAATGCAGGAAAGGAAAAGTAGAAATGAAAAGTATGAGCCAAAAAAATAAAATATTAGCACTTTTGATAGCTTTTATTATCATAATAGGAGTCATTGTTATTTTAGCAGTAGGTTTCCAATTTGATTTAAAATATCAAGAAGCTAAAACAATACAATTATATTTACAAAAAGATTTTGAAATATCAGATATCAAACAAATAACAGATGAAATGTTACCCAATCAGAAGGTTGTCCTTCAAAAAGTAGAGGTATATGAAGATACCGTTAGTATCCTTGCAAAGGATATAACAGAAGAACAAAAAGGGAATATTGTTAATAAAGTGAATGAAAAGTATGGCATAGCGTTGGAGACAGATGATATTGAAATTACGACCATTCCACATACAAGAGGAAGAGATATTATAAAACCATATATGATACCATTTATCATAGCTACAGCTATTATATTAGTTTATATGGCTGTAAGATATTATTCATTAGGAATGATAAAAACCATAGTAAAAACAGGTGTAACTATTGTTTTGGCACAAGCTATTTTAATTAGTGTTGTGGCAATTACAAGAATTCCGATTGGAAAATTTACCATTCCATTGGTTTTAATGGTTTATGTGCTATCTTTATTAGGAATAACAGCTTGTTTGGAAAAGAAATTAAAAGAGAAGAAGGAAGAAGAATAAATAGGAGATGCGAATTTTGATGGGTTTCAGAATTCGCATTTTAAAAATGTAACGATTTAGAAATAGTATATTTTAGTTAAAAAGTTTATATATTTTTTATTGGTAATAGTAATTTAAAAATTAATAAATTTCTAAAAAACTATACAAAATTTAAAAAACTAATGATATAATGAAAGCCAAAGAAAGAATGGAAAGAAAACGGAGGACGAAAATGGGAAATATCGTATTATTAGATGAATTAACCATCAATCAAATAGCAGCAGGTGAGGTAATTGAAAGACCAGCATCTGTCATAAAAGAAATGGTAGAAAACTCAATTGATGCAGGAGCAACCAACATAACAGTAGAAATTAAAAATGGAGGAATCTCCTATATAAAAGTAACAGACAATGGAAAAGGAATTGCGCAAGATGATTTGGAAATTGCTTTTGAAAGGCATGCGACCAGCAAAATCAGGTCAGCAGAGGATTTGAATTCAGTTACCTCTATGGGATTTAGAGGGGAAGCTTTGGCTAGTATTGCAGCTATTAGCAAGATAGAAATGATATCAAAAACAGAAGAACAAGAAACAGGATATAGGATTGTAGTAGAAGGAGGAGACGTTTTAGAAAAAGAAGAAACAGGTTGTCAAACAGGAACATCCATTACAGTTAAAAATCTATTTTATAATACGCCAGTAAGATATAAATTTTTAAAAAAAGATTATACAGAAGCAGGTTATATAGAAGATGTTATTACAAGAATAGCTTTAGTGAATCCTACGATAGCACTTAAATTAATCAATGCAGGGAAAACCATTATTCAAACAAATGGAAGTGGTGATTTAAAAAGTGTTATCTATAGTATTTATGGAAAAGATGTTGCCAATGGTATTATGGAAGTGACTTATCAATATGAAGACATTACAATTTCAGGTGTCATTGGAAAACCAGAAATAGCAAGGTCAAATCGTTCCAATCAATTATTTTTTGTGAATAAAAGATATATCAAAGATAAAACTTTAACAGCAGCGACAGAACAGGCATATAAAGGGTTAATACCAATTGGAAAATTTGGATTTGTGATATTAAATATGGAAATGAATCCAGCTAAAGTAGATGTCAATGTCCATCCAGCCAAATTGGAAGTGCGTTTTGAAGAAGAAAACAAAGTATTCCAATCTATTTATCATGGGATAAAAGATACGTTATTAAAAAATGAGCTAGTTGCTAATCCGAATCCTAGAGAGACAACTTTTGAGGAAAGGTTACAAAATTTAAGAGAAGCGAAAAAGGAAAAACAAAATAATGGGCTTTTTGGATTTCGAAAACAAAACGAAAGAAAAATTGAAAAATATACACAAGAAGAAAGTGAAATTAAAACCAATCACATCATAGAAAATAATACGATGGATACATCTGATGTATTAGAACAGTTAAAACAATTGCAAGAGAAAAAGCCCATAGAAGCAACGTTAGAAGAACCAAATGTCGAGTATCAATTAGAAAAGCAAGACAAAGAAGAAAATGCACCCAATGAAATACAACTACCAAAAGAGGCGATAGAAAAGGAAGAAACCATAGAAAATATAAAAGAAGCGGAGGAAACGAAACAAAACACACAGGACTTAGACAATCCTTCACAAGTAGAGGCTAATGATTTTAACGAAATGTATACCAAAATGTTTGGAACAGAACCGATTCAAGAAGAGACACAGCAAGAAAAAGAAGAAGAAAAAACAAATGCAATTGATATTGTAAAAGACAACCTATCGGTATTCGAAGAAATAGAGGAGTTTCAAAAACCAACTTATAAATTTGTTGGCATTGTTTTCAATACTTATATTATATTAGAAATTGATAAAGAAATGTACTTATTAGACCAGCATGCAGCACATGAAAGAATTATGTATGAAAAAGTAAAGAAAAACTATTATAGTGAGAAAAATAAAGATTCTCAAATGCTATTATTACCAGATGTTATCACATTAACACACAAAGAAATGGAAATTGCCAAAGAAAATATGGCAATGTTTGAGCAAGCTGGGTTTATGCTAGAGGAATTTGGGGAAAACACGATAAAGCTAATGGGAGCACCAACCGTATGTATTGATTTAGATACCAAAGAATTATTTTTGGAAACATTAGACGAAATCAATACAGTGGCAAGAACAGCAAAGCAAGAAAAAGAAGAAAAATTTATAGCAACAGTAGCATGTAAAGCAGCAGTAAAAGCCAATATGGCATTAGACGAAAGAGAGGTAGAGTCTTTAATGGACAAGTTGTTAGTATTACCAAATCCATTTACTTGTCCACATGGCAGACCAACAGTAATTAAGATGACTCAATATGATATTGAAAGAAAGTTTGCTAGAAAATAGAACTATCAATTGGAAAAGGTGCCTTGTGAGAGGAGGATAATCAATCATGACTTTTATTATAATAACAGCCATTCTAATGTATTTTATTCTAATTGCTTGGACGTGGCAAAGTTTAGGTTCTATCGAAAAAACAAAAAAAGTAGTGATGATTTTGATAGGAATCATTTTAATATATGGTATCACATGGATTGTTTTTCAAACAACGAAACCAGGAATGGATTATCAGAATATAGAAATGCAAAATAGCGTGCAAAATATGTTAGTGGCTATTTTTTCAGGTATCAACGGAATAATTGTTATGCCACAAATAGCAAAAATATTGGATAAGATAGAAGAAAATGAAATAGAACAAGAACAATTTATAAAAAGGATAGGAATACTAGTTATTATTTTTGTAATATGTCTTATTTTTGAAAGAGGATATATGAGAGATACACAAGAGGGAATTTTAAAGGTGTATCATTCGATGCAATAAGGAAGTGACGAAATGGAAAAAGTAATTGTGATATGTGGACCAACAGCTTCTGGAAAAACCAATCTATCTATTGAATTAGCTAAAAAAGTGGAAGGAGAAATTATTTCTTGCGATTCTATGCAGATTTATCAAGAAATGGATATTGGTACAGCTAAGCCAACCGAAGAAGAAAGGCAAGGAATCCAACACTATTTATTAGATTTTATTTCTCCAGAGGAAAGATACAGTGTAGCAGATTATAAAAGGGATGCGAAACAGGCAATCAAAGAAATAGTAGCAAAAGGAAAAATTCCTATTATAGTAGGGGGAACAGGTCTTTATATCGATAGTTTGATTTATGAAATAGAATATCCTAATATAGAATTTGATTTGGAATATCGAACACAACTTGAGGAAAGAGTAGCAAAAGAAGGTTTAGAGAAATTATATGAAGAAGCGAAAGCAATTGATTCATTAGCGATTCAAAAGATTAGTCAAAATGATACCAAAAGAATTCTTAGAATATTAGAAATTTATCACGCAACAGGAAAGACAAAGACAGAACAGGAAATAGAATCTAGAAAAAATCCACCAGAATATGATTATCAAGTTTATGCTTTAGCATGGGATAGACAAGTTTTATATGAAAGAATCAATCAAAGAGTTGATCATATGATAAAAGAAGGCTTAATACAAGAAGTAGAGGAGATTCTAAAAAAACATAAGCATTTTCCAACTGCTATGCAAGGATTGGGTTATAAAGAAATAGTGGAATTTTTAGAGGGACATATAACCAAAGAAGAAATGATAGAAAAGATAAAAATGGAGACGAGAAGATATGCTAAAAGACAAATGACTTGGTTTCGTAAAAATAAACAGACTGTGTGGTTGGATGGTCAAGCAAATGTGGAGGATAATATTGATATTATCATAAAAAAATTAAATAGTTAAAAAATTCTATTTATTTTTATGTAATAACTCCCAACGGCATAACTGATAATTTAAGAAGGGAATGAGATTGAATTTGGAGGAGAAAAAGAGTAAGAGGATAAAAAATAAAAAAAATACAGCAATGCTATATATTGCCTTTATTGCTATTCTGTTTTACATAGCTTATGCCATCTATCTTTTAGTGAAACAACCAACTGATATTTTTACGATTGAAGAGGGAAAGTTATACCAAGAGGAAACAGACATTGGGTATGTAATTCGTAATGAAAAAGTAGTAAAAGGTGAAAATTATAAAAATGGAATGATGCAAATAAAATCAGAAGGAGAAAGAGCGGCTAAAGATGAAAATATATTTCGCTATTATAGTACAAATGAAGAAGCATTAAAAACAAAAATAGCGGATTTAGACAATAAAATACAAGAAGTTATGCTAAAGGATACCAGTTTATTTAGTTCTGATATGAAATTGCTAGAAAATCAGATTGATGAGAAAGTAGCGGATATTAACCAAATAACAGATAGTATCAAATTAGTTGAATATAAAAAGGAAATTAGTAATCTAGTAACCAAAAAGGCACAAATAGCAGGAGATTTAAGCCCTAAAGGTTCTTATTTGAATCAGTTAATAGAGCAAAGAAAAGGCTATGAGAGTCAATTGAATTCTGGTGCAGAATATGTAAAAGCACCTATGAGTGGCATTGTATCTTATAAAGTAGATGGGCTAGAGGAAACACTAACACCAGACAATTTTAGTTCTTTAAGTAAAGAATACCTAGAAAATTTAGATTTAAAAACAGGAAAGATAGTAGCAACAAGTGAAGAGAGTGGAAAAATAATTGATAATTTTTCTTGTTATATTGTAACGATATCTTCTTCAGAAGAAGCGAAGCATGCAGAAATTGGACAAAAGGTAAAAATTAG
The DNA here is from genome assembly GCA_948472955.1 of uncultured Clostridium sp. Lineage (GTDB taxonomy): Bacteria > Bacillota > Clostridia > TANB77 > CAG-508 > CAG-269. The sequence goes on from CAOKVW010000013.1 coordinate 12,694, forward strand.
ATTATCCAATAATAGGGAAATATCAGCAGAAATAACGAATCTTATTGAAGAAGACGATAAAGAGATGGTAATGATATTAAAGATAGAAAAGGAAATCGAGGAACTGATTAATTATAGGAAAATTTCTTTTAATTTAATTTGGTGGGATGATTCTGGACTAAAAGTGCCAAATCAAGCAATTTTAAAAGAAGATAATTTGAATTATGTTGTTAGAAATAGAGCAGGATACTTGAATAAAATACTAGTCAAAATAAAGAAACAGGGAGACAAATACGCCATTGTTGAATCCTATACAACAGATGAATTAAAGAAATTAGGATTTACCAATGAGGAAATGGTAGCGTATAAAAAAATTTCGCTTTATGATGAAATATTATTAAATCCAAATTTAAATTACTTAGAATAATATTACAGAAATATTACAAAAATATTAAAATTTAATAACATCAGTGAAAAATATTGACAATATTGCAAAAAAATTAGATACTTAAGAAAATAAAACAAAGGAAATATTTTTAGGAGGGTTTTTTTATGTCAGGAGCATTAATGAACAAAGTATTTGATCTATTTGGAATGGATCCAGTAGAGGATGACGGATACGAAGAAGAGGATGTATATGAATATGAAGATGAGGAAGAAATAGTAGAAGATAAAAAATTATTTGGAAGAAGAAACAAAGATAAAGTAGTTAATATGCCACAAGCAAATGCCAATGCAATTAAAATGGTAATATCACAACCTACAACATTTGAACAATCAGATGAAATTTGTAGCTTTTTAAAAGAAAAGAAATCTGTCATTGTTAATTTGGAATATGTTAACAAAGATGTTGCTAGAAGAATTGTGGATTTTATTAGTGGTGGAGTTTATGCATTAGATGGATACATTCAAAAAGTATCAAATTCTATCTTTTTAGTAGCACCATCTAATTATGAAATTTCAAATGAAATGGCAAGAGAAGAAATGAAAAGCAAGCTTTCTGTTTCTTGGTTAAAAAATAACGGAGTAAATTAGTCCGTCTATTTAAGGAGGAAAACAATGATAACGCCGTTAGATATAGAAAATAAAAAATTCTCAAAACAAATGATGAATGGATATAGTGTAGAAGAAGTGGATGATTTCTTGGATGATTTAACAGAAGACTATTCAAAAAATTATAAAGAAACAACAGAATTGAGAGCAAAAGTAGAGGAATTAACCCAAAATTTAGAACATTATAGAACAATAGAAGAAACATTACAAAGTACTTTATTAATGGCTCAATCCACAGCAGAAGATGTGAAAAGTGTAGCACAACAACAAGCAGACCAAATTATAAAGGAAGCAAAAGGTTTGGCTCAAAAGAAAGCAAGTGACATGGATAATGAAATTGTAGCCAAAAGGAAAGAATTAGAAGATGTAAAAAAACAATTTGATATCTATAAAGCAAAAATGGAATCTTTGTTAATATCACAACTAGAATTATTAAAAGAGATTAATAAAAATGAGGAACTATAAAAGGTATAAAAGAAAACTGTCTATGAAAATAGGTGGTTTTTTCATTTTAGGAGAGATTTGTTTTATCCTACCTGCTTTTATCATTTTAAATAGAAAAATGTTACAAATTAGGAGGTATATTACAGAACTGTTAAATGTATGTTACATTTCTATGAATACTCTTGACATTACAAAAAAAAAGAATAAAATAGTAATATCAAAGAAAGGTAAAGTATGAGAATAATAGGTGGAAAAGCAAAAGGAACAAAATTATACACATTAGAAGGAGAAAACACGAGACCCACATTAGATAGAGTAAGAGAATCCTTATTTAATATTCTTCAATACAGAATTTTAGATAGTATTTTTCTAGATTTATTTTCAGGAAGTGGAGCTTGTCGGAATAGAAGCAATCAGTAGAGGAGCTAAAAAAGCTATTTTATGCGACCAATCTAAACAAGCAATACGAATCATTGAAAAGAATATAGAAAAAACACATACCAAAGAAGAAATTGAATTACATCATGCAACATTTGAAGAATTATTAAAAACAAAGTTAAAGGAAAAACTAGATATTATATTTATTGACCCACCTTATCAAACAAATTTTGCCTATGAAGCTGTAAAAATAATATTAGAAAAGGATTTAATTCATCAAGATAGTATCATTATCATTGAGACAGACCAAGAAAAAAGAATAAAACAACAATTAGAAACATTAGAAATAGAAATCATGGATAAAAGGAAATATGGAAGAGTACATCTTATCTTCTTAAACCAGAAAAGAAAGGGGTAAACCATGGAAATATTTACATTATTAGAAACGTTGGAGGAATTATTAGAGACGAGTAGAAATCTACCATTTTCTTCGAAGGGATTAGTTGACAGGGAGCAAATGTTAGATTTGATAAAAGAAATTCGAATTAAACTCCCAGACGAATTAAAGCAAGCCAAATGGGTAAAAGAAGAGAGACAACGTATTTTAGTAGAAGCTCAAAAGGAAGCAGATGGAATTGTAAAAGAAGCAGAAAATAGAATTATAGCAATGATTGACGAGCATGAAATAACGAGAAAAGCATATGACCAAAAAACAGAAATTATAGAAACAGCTAATGAAATGTCAAGAGAAATATCAGCAGGAACCAAAGAATATGCAGATAGTTTATTAGCCAACACAGAAGATGTATTAAATGACACATTGGAGAAATTAGGAAGTAATATGACAGAAGCGTTAAATCTAATGCAACTTTCGTTAGAAGATACGATAAAAACCATACAAAACAGTAGAAAAGAATTGAAATAAGAAAAATCAAAAGTCAGATGTCAGAAGTCACGAAACAATGACTTTTGTATCTGGCTTTTTAGGAGATGGGGACATGGGGACGTAGATAATGTCCCTGAATACTCAAAATAGGGACATTATCTACGTCCCCATGTCCCAAAGGGAAGGTGTAAAAATTGGCAAAAAAGAGACGATATAAAAAGAAAAAAAATAAAGCATCAAAAGCAGATATGACAGTGGTTACTTTGATTATACTAAGTATTCTTGTAGCAGTTTTAATCTATACAAAATCTGGAATGATTGGTGTGAAATTAAATGAAATATTAGGTGGAATGGTAGGGATTGCACAATATATATTACCAATAGGAATATTTGTTATTGCTATAAAATTAGCCTCAGAGGGAAGCGAAGAACTGAATCCAAAGTTAATACAATATGGTATCTTATTAGTTAGTTTATCCATCTTATTTAGTGTATTTCAAATTTCATCGAGTGAATTACAAATCAATAAAGAATTATCAGAAATTGTAAAAGATGCGTATCTTTTAGGCTCTCAAAGTAAAGGAGGAGGAGCCATTGGCGCTTGCGGTGCGGTGCCTCTTACGAAATTACTAGGAAATATAGGAGCTATTATTCTTTGCTTAGGAATTGCTATTATATTAATTGTGTTTACTTTTAAAATTAATTTATCGGAATGGATTAATAACTTGCTAGAAAAAGCGGAGGAACGAAAAGAGGAAAGAATGGCAGAAAGAGAGGAATTTCGTAAACAACTAGAGAAGGAAGAAAGAGAAACACCAGCGCAACGTAGAAGAAGAGAGAAGGAAGAAAGATTAGCACAAAAAGAAATAGAAAGACAAGAAAAAGAGCAAATGAGTGAACCAATCAAAATCAACTATGGTGGTACGTTTATGGATAATATAGGAGAAAAGGTTGGATTAAAAAAATATGACCATAGTGGAGAAGATTTAGAACCATTAACCAAACAATCTAAGTTACAAGCTAAACAAGAAAGAAGAAAAATGCAAGTACCAGATATAGATGATACTGCTCCAGAAATGGAACCAGATGTGATTGAAAGTAATTTATTCAAAGATGTAGAAGAACAGAAAGAGGAAAAGACGAAAGCAGTTTTGCAATTAGAGCATGCTATGACAGTAGAAGATGAACATTATGAATATCCACCAATAGAAATCTTGAGCAAAGGTAGTAAAAAAGCCTTACGAGGAGGAGCAAAAGCGTTAACCGATACAGCAACTAAATTACAAAGGACATTACATAGTTTTAATGTTTCAGCAAAAGTAGAAAATGTTTCTGTAGGACCAGCGATTACTAGATATGAATTAAAGCCAGCAGAAGGAGTACGTGTTAGTAAAATTGCCAATTTGGCAGATGATATTGCTCTTAATTTAGCAGCAGAAACCATTCGTATTGAAGCACCCATACCAGGAAAGCAAGCCGTTGGAATTGAAGTGCCAAATTCGGAAAGGGAAGCCGTTCATTTAAGAGAAGTTCTAGATAGCGATACTTTTAGAGATTGTGAATCTAAATTGGCCATTGCCTTAGGAAAAGATGTAGCAGGAAATGTGCAATTAGCAGATATTGCCAAGATGCCACATGTTTTAATTGCAGGTTCCACTGGTTCAGGAAAGAGTGTATGTATCAATACGATTATTACGAGTATCATTTATCATGCCAAACCAAGCGAAGTAAAATTTGTTATGGTAGACCCTAAAGTAGTGGAATTATCTGTCTATAATGGCATCCCTCATTTATTAATTCCAGTGGTAACAGACCCAAGAAAAGCAGCAGGAGCATTGGCATGGGCGGTACAAGAAATGGACAATCGATACAATTTGTTTGCTGAAAAAGGAGTTAGAGATTTAAAAGGATATAACAAAGCCATTGAAAAAGACGAGAATGTCGGACAATTGCCACAAATTGTGATTATTGTAGATGAGTTAGCAGACTTAATGATGGTAGCCAAAAATGATGTAGAAGATGCTATCTGTCGATTAGCACAAAAAGCAAGAGCAGCTGGCATGCATTTAGTAATTGCAACGCAAAGACCATCTGTTGACGTTATTACGGGATTGATTAAAGCGAATGTGCCATCTAGAATCGCCTTTGCGGTATCTTCTCAAGTAGACTCTAGAACAATTCTAGATAGTGTAGGTGCTGAAAAATTGCTAGGAAAAGGCGATATGCTTTATTTTCCATCAGGAGCACCAAAGCCAGCAAGAGTGCAAGGTGCATTTGTAACAGATGATGAAGTGGAAAAAATCGTAGATTTTGTTAAGTCAAATGGCACAGCTACTTATAGCGAAGATATTTTAGAGAGTATAGAAAATAGCAATAAAACAGACAAAGAATTAGCACAAGAAGCAACAGAAGATGATGATACTGACCCATTTTTAATGGAGGCCATTCAAACCGTTGTGGAGACAGGACAAGCTTCAACCTCTTTTATTCAAAGGAGATTTAAAGTAGGTTATGCCAGAGCTGGAAGAATTATTGACCAAATGGAAGAAAGGGGTGTCATCTCTGGGTATCAGGGTAGCAAACCAAGAGAGGTACTTATGTCTTTAGAAAAATGGAATGAATTAAAGATGGGAACAAGTGAGACCACAGAACAAACTCAAGAGTGAGACAAGGGGGACAATTGGGGACGTTTCCTTTTGCTCCTTTTAAGGACAAATAGGAAAGGTTTAATCGTTTAATAAATGAAAAAATTAATAGAAAGATGAGAAAATTTAAATTTCTCCTATTTGTCCTTAAAAGGAGCAAAAGGAAACGTCCCCAATTGTCCCTCTCAATTAATCGAAAGGAGAAAAAGTTTGCAAAAGAAAACCGATAAGTTTTTAGATAAACTTGTGAAAAAAGATTATAATAATGAATTAGAAAAAGTTTTAGAAAAAAAATACTTTAATGAAAATACTAAAAGTATTCTTCTTAGTATTTTGTATAAAATTGAAACAGCTTACCAAGATTATGAGATGGTAAAACCGAACATTCAAAGCAAAGAAGAGTTTATGCAAACGATTATAAATAGTATCCAAAACAATTGCAATGATATAAAAATTGTAAAATTAAATGCAAAAGAAAGAGAAATGTTAGGCAATAAAACTTTTCTAGTAGAAAAAGCCAAAAAGAGAATCATATGTTATCCAATTGAAAGAAAATTATTGTATTGCATTTCTAAAATCGATAAAAAGGAAAGTATTGTAAAAGAAAAGTATGTTATCCTTCATAAGACTTTATCTGACTTACTTAATGTAGGAAATAATATTGATACGGTTGAGCCCATGCGTGATTTTAATGGCTATTCTTGGACAACCCTTCCAAGAGAAATTGAAAGTATCTGTCATAATATTGTTTATCAAAATATTAGAATGTTAGTAGGACATGAATTTTTAGAGGATTGGATAAAAAATCGTGAATATGTGATAGATTATTTAGAATCGTTTAAAAATAGATTAGGAAAACAATATGGAGAAGAACAACAACAAAAATTGACAGAGATTTTGAATAAACTTTCTGTATTATTGGCTGTTCGATATAATAAAAAATTAAAAAATGAACTACAAAACGAAAAAAAAGAGATAGAAACAAAGTTAGCGAAGATAGAGGATAATCAAGAATTTATTCAAGAAGTTAGTAATGAAAAACGTAGATTGACAAAACAAATCAAACAAATGGACGAAACACTAAATAATAGGAATATGCTACAAAAGGAATATGAAAAAAGAAATCAATACTTACCAGTACAAGAAAAGATTTTTAGTGTTAGAATCTTATCCCAAATGATGGCAAAAGAAAGAGAAGAAAAAATAAAGAAAATAGAGAAATTAAATATCTTATTAAATCCACAAAAATTTGTAAACTATAAAAAAGAACTAGAAGAAAAAGAAAAATATTTAAAATTATTAAACAAAAAAGAACTAGAAAAGGAAATCGGAACTGATATCTTGAAACTACAAAAAATATTTTTATTATGTTATCAAACAAAGATAAAAAAGGCAGATACGAAAGTGGAATTAATGAAGCTTATTTATGAGTTTCGATACTACTGTTTGATTCCATTTAATGATAAAAAATCGATTGGACAAATTGAACAAATTAATACGCAAATGCAAAAGATACAAAAATTGTTAATAAAAAAAGCACAGGAGTTAAAACTAATTGATAATTTTTCCGATGAAGAACAAATTAATTATGAAATTTTAAAAAATATTTTTTATGTAAGAGTGATTAATTTAGAAGATTTGTATATTAAATTGATGAAGGAAAAAGATGACTATTATATTCAATTGTTTGATGATAGTGCTTTTGAAGAGAAAATAGCAATAGAGGGAATTGGTAATTTAAATAAAAAGGATTTGTCTTTTAAAATGAATAAGAAGGTTAAAATTTTTAATTGATAGGGTTTGGAAAATAATTGCGATTTGTCCTAGCTAAATAACAATTATTTTCCAAATTAAACTTAATAAGAAGAAAGGATGATAAGGGAATGAAGATTACATTTTTAGGAGCAACCCAAACGGTTACAGGCTCTAACTTTTTAGTAGAAGCTTGTGGCAAGAAATTTTTAGTAGATTGTGGAATGTGGCAAGGAAAAGCAGAATTAGAAGTACAAAATGCTGAAAAATTTGAGTTTAATCCTATGGAAATCGATTTTATGTTATTAACACATGCTCATATTGACCACTCAGGAAGAATTCCTAAATTATACAACGAAGGTTACAAAAATAAGATTTATGCCCATAAAGCAACTTGTGATTTATGTGCTTTGATGTTACCAGATAGTGGTCATATTCAAGAAATGGAAAGTGAATGGAAAAACAAAAAAAGAAAAAGAAAAGGAGAAAGAGAGCTACCACCTCTATATACAGCAGAAGAAGCTGCAAGATGTTTGGAAATTTTTGAACCCGTACAATATGATGAAATCATAGAAATCACACCAGATATTCATGTAAGATTTAATGATGCAGGACATATGCTAGGTTCTAGTATTATTGAATTATGGACAAAAGAGGAAGGAAAAGAAACCAAAACAGTATTTACAGGGGATTTAGGAAATAATGATATCCCATTATTAGATTCACCAACCATGATAGAAAATGCGGATTATTTAGTCATGGAATCTACCTATGGAAGTAGGTTGCATTTAAGAAACGACGAGAAAGCAGAACTTTTCTTAGACATTGTATCTGAAACATTAGATAACGGTGGAAGTGTTGTGATTCCATCTTTTGCTGTTCGGAAGAACACAAGAGATTTTGTATGAAATTAATAAATTAAAAGAAATCAAAGATGACCAAGAATTTAGAAGAAAATATAAAACTTTAATGAAATCAAGTGTCTATGTAGATAGCCCTTTAGCCATATCAGCAACAGAAGTATTTAGAGAAAACACCAATCTATTTGAAGACCAAATTCAAGAAGAAATTATGAAGGGAGATAATCCACTGGAATTTCCGGGACTAAAATTCACCCAAACAGCAGACGAATCAAAAGCTTTAAATGAAGATGACACACCAAGTATTATCATATCAGCAAGTGGGATGTGTGATGTCGGAAGAATCAAACATCATTTAAAACACAATCTATGGAATCCGAAATCTACCATACTATTTGTGGGCTACCAAGCACCAGGAACTTTAGGTCATAGCATTGTCAATGGTGCCAAAACAGTAAAAATATTTGGAGAAGAAATAGCAGTAAACGCTAGAATAGAATACATCGAAGGATATTCAGGTCATGCTGACCAAGAAGGTCTAATGGATTTTATCTATTCCTTTATCAACAAACCAAAACATATCTTTTTAGTACATGGAGAAGAAGAAGCCCAAAACGTATTGGCACAAAAAATAGAAACAGAAGCACGGAATAGGTGTTTCCATTGCTGAATTTGGAGAAACCTATGAAATCAATGGCATAGAAAATAAAATAGAAATGACCCATAAAATAGAAAGAAAAGCAAATAAAACAATAAGAAATGAAGTAATAGACAGATTAGAAAAATTAAAAGAAGAAATCAAAGATATGGATGCCTATGTTAGACAAGATATGGACGATGATAAATTGAGAGATGAGGACATCTTTAGAATTAATGAAAAAATGAAAGAATTAGAAAGACAAATTATAAATGTAATAGAAGGATAATGAGGTGCGTTCTGGGACAGGCACCATCATACCCTTTTTGGCTACTTTTGGGACAGGTTATTTACAGAAAAGTATAACTATCAAAGGAGAAAAAGATGGAAAACAAGTATTTTAATGAAGCAATGATTGGAAATAAAAGTATGTTAGCAACTTTTACAGGAAAAGGAGAAATGCAAAGGATTTATTTTCCAAACAAAGATAGTAGGCAATATATAGATTACTTTCATACGGGGGTAAAAATCAATAGTTCTGATTTGATTTATTTGCATGATGATATCAATAATGTATATAAACAATATTATGATGCAGATACCAATATTTTAAATACAGAAGTGACAAATACGTATTTCAATCTAAAAATTCTTCAGACAGATTATGTCATGATAAAGGAAAGTGTATTAGTGAAAAAATACATGTTTTTAAATGATGGCAAAATTGATTTGAACACATCTTTTTATATTCATTCAGAATTATTATCAGACTATAACAATCATGTGAGTTGCAAGATGGTAGATGGCGGTATGATGCAATATGCCCATGATTTTACTTTTTCAACTTTTGCCAAGGGACAGAAGGTTTCTCAACATCAAATTAATGGCAGTAAAGATACAATCAAAAGAGGAGAAATCTATGACAAAGATTACATTGGAATGTCTAATGATAGTAGTATTTGCTATGATTTAGGATTGATTCGACCACAAGAAAAGAAGACGTTGGAAATTTGTATTACCATTGGGGAAAATAAGAATCTATCAGAAATTGAAAAAGAAATAGAAAGAATAAAAAAAATAGATTTCAACAAAGAATATACGAATACAAAGGCATATTGGAGGAAATATGTCAAAGCACATAATGGATTAGATCTAAAAGAACCAGAAAATAGTTATGAAGAAAAAATTCAAGATATTTACAAAAGAAGTATTTTGCTATTTCCCCTTTTAACCAATCCGGAAACGGGAGGAATCATTGCTTCAGCAGAAGTGGACGAAAATTTCACACAATGTGGAAGATATGCCTATTGTTGGCCAAGAGATGCCGTATTTATGACAAAAGCAATGGATATCTTAAAAATGGAAAAAGAAACCGACAAATTTTACAAAGTATTTTGCAAAAAGACACAAAGCAAAAATGGAATGTGGGAGCAAAGATTTTTTACAGATGGAAAATTGGCACCAGCTTGGGGCTATCAAATAGATGAAACCGCAAGTGTTGTCTATGGTGTATATGAACATTATCAATATACAAAATCGGAAAAGTTTTTAAAAGATAATTTGTCAATGTGCGAAAAAGCAATCGATTTCTTAAAACGATATGTGAAAGATTGGCTAAATATAGAAGGAAAAGATGAGCATGATAAAGATAGAGTTCAACAAGAAATCGAAGCAGGTGTTAATCATCTTGGACATAAATATCATGTAAGTTATGATTTATGGGAAATGAATGAGGGAATTCATTTATATTCTTTAGCTAGTATTTATGCTGCTTTTGAATGTATTATAAAAATCTATAGAGTGTTAGGAGATAAAACATCTAACTTTGAGAACAATCGATTAAAAGAGGAAAAAATACTAAAAAGCGAAAAAGAACTAGAAAAATTACAAACAGAAATCAAAAAATATATTAATCAAAATATGTATGACGAAGAAAAGAAAACTTATTTAAGAAATACACAAGACCAAAAAATGGACATTAGCATGATAGGAGCTGTCACCCCATTTCAAGTATTCAAACCAAAAGAAAAGAAAATTATAAATACAATCGAACGAATCAACCTATCCTTAAGAACTTATACTGGAGGCTATCAAAGATTTGAAGGAGACCATTATCGAAATGGTAATCCTTGGCCGATTGCTAATCTATGGATGACATTATATTATCTAGCATCAGGACAAAAAAACAAAGCAAAAGAAACCTTTGATTTTGTTGTCAAAACAGCTGGAAAGCATAGCTTTCTTGGCGAACAAGTAGATAATGATACTTTGCAACCAAACTGGGTTTTAGGTCTTGGCTGGTCCCATGCCATGTTTGTCATCGTGCTAGAGAAGCTAATGGGTTAAGTTCGTTTTGGTGCGTTTTGGGACAGGCACCATCATACCCTTTTTGGCTACTTTTGGGACAGGTCTAGCAAAAAAAATGGAAATAAATGTAAAAGAGTATAGCCAAATAGAGAAAAATGTGTTATACTCTTTTTAAATTATAAAAATAAAGGAGGTTAAGTGATTGCCAAGACAGCCTAGAAGAAAAAGTCATAGCAAGGTGTATCATTGCATGCTAAGAGGAATTAACAAACAAGATATTTTTTTTGAAGAGAAAGATTATTTAGAATTTCAAAATATCATAAAAAAAACGAAAGAAAATTTTTTATATCAATTATATTCATATGTTTTAATGCCAAATCATATTCATTTAGAAATCAAAGATGAAAGTCAAGAATTATCTCAAATTATTCATAGTATGGCAACTAGTTATGCCATTTATTTCAATAAAAAATATCAAAGAGTGGGACATGTATTTGAAAATCGATTTCAAAGCAAAAATGTTGAAAATTCATATTATATCTTAAATTTAGTTCGATATATTCATCAAAATCCTATAAAAGCAGGTATTGCAAAAATGGAAGAATACAAATGGAGTAGTTATTCGGAATATTTTGAAAAAACAAAGGTTAAAGAAGATAATAAACTAGTAGATACAGAAAGAATTTTAGAAATGTTTTCAACAGAAAAAGAGCAAGGTATAAAAGAATTTTTTCAATTTAATACGAAAAGTATAAAATTTCAAGATAGTGCAGAGTTTTTAGAATATGAAATGAAAAATAAACTGACAGATGAAGAGGTAATATATTTTATCAAAGAAGAGTTAAAAATCTATAATATTCAAGAAATACAAAAATATAATAAGAATTACAGAAATCAAATTATACAAAAAATCAAGAAAATCCAAGGAGTAACGCAACCACAAATAGCAAGAGTATTAGGAATTACTCTTAGAATGGTACAAAGAGCATATATAAGCAAAAAGAAAAAAAATAAATCTTGAATTTTACAAATAGCATAACCTGTCCCAAAAGTAGCCAAAAAGGGTATGGTGGTGCCTGTCCCAAAACACACCAAAACGCACTCGAAAAATAAAAAAAGTACTTGCAAAGTATTCTTTTTTGGTATAAAATGGATTTGCTCAAAGAATTTGGGTAATACTATATAATGAAAAAAGATGCTTAAAAACAAATAACAAACAAATTACAAATAAGCAAATATAAATTTGAATTGATTGTGTTTTTCTAAAGCATCGAAAGAAGGAGGAAATTTTATGTCAGTAAAGATTGGAATTAATGGATTTGGAAGAATTGGAAATTTGTCTTTCCAAGCAGCGTTAAAGAGAGAGGAAGTAGAGGTTGTTGCTATTAATGACCCTTTTATAACAGCGGATTATATGGCGTATATGACAAAATATGATACGGTTCATGGAAAGTTTGAAGGAACAGTAGAAGGAAAAGATAATGTTTTAACAGTAAATGGAAAAGATATAAAAGTGTTTAATGAGATGGACCCACATAATATCCCATGGGGAGATTTAGGTGTTGATTATGTGTTAGAGTGTTCAGGGGTGTTTACAACTCTTGAAAAAGCACAAGCTCATATCGATGCAGGAGCTAAAAAGGTTATTATTAGTGCTCCTTCTAAGGATGCACCAATGTTTGTTATGGGAGTAAATCATACTGAGTATGACCCAAGTATGAATATTGTTTCAAATGCATCTTGTACAACAAACTGTTTAGCACCACTTGCTAAAGTTATTCATGATAATTTTGGAATTAAAGATGGATTGATGACAACCGTGCATGCTACAACAGCAACTCAAAAGACAGTGGATGGAGCTTCTAAGAAAGATTGGAGAGGTGGAAGAGCAGCAGCTGCTAATATTATACCTTCTTCAACAGGTGCTGCAAAAGCGGTTGGAAAAGTTATTCCAGCATTAAATGGAAAATTAACAGGTATGGCATTTAGAGTTCCAACGGTTGATGTTTCTGTTGTTGATTTAACTTGTAATTTAGAGAAACCAGCTACTTATGAAGATATTTGTGCAGCTATGAAAAAAGCATCTGATAATGAAATGAAGGGAATTGTTGAATATGTAACAGACCCAGTTGTTTCTTCTGATTTCACAACAGATTCGCATACTTCTATTTTTGATAGTACAGCAGGTATCATGCTTACTGACACTTTTGTGAAATTGGTTGCTTGGTATGATAATGAATGGGGATATTCTAATAAACTGGTTGACTTAGCATGTTATATTGCTAGCAAAAATTAAGGCAACCCAAGTAGAGTAATAAAATTATCAAAATCACTTGTATTTTAAGAAAAGAAGTGTTAAAATAAGAAAAGATTAAAAAAAAACCAATTTTGGTCGAATTTTAATCTTTTTTTCATTTTACTTAGAAGAAATTACCCAAAAGATTCGTACCTAATAGCAACTTTGTCAATTGAAAGATAGAAAGGAAGTTTTTGCAATGAACACAAAATATATTTTTGTAACAGGTGGAGTAGTATCAGGACTAGGAAAAGGAATTACAGCAGCATCTTTAGGAAGATTATTAAAAAATAGGGGATATAAGGTGACCATTCAAAAATTTGACCCTTATATCAACGTAGACCCAGGAACGATGAATCCCTATGAGCATGGCGAAGTTTTTGTGACAGATGATGGAGCAGAAACAGACTTAGATTTAGGACATTACGAAAGATTTATCAATGAAAACCTAACCAAAAATTCAAGTGTTACCATGGGTAAAATTTATCAAAATGTCATTGAAAAAGAGAGAAGAGGAGATTACTTAGGAAAAACGGTTCAAGTAATTCCACATATTACGAATGAAATCAAAGAAAAGATATATGGTTTTGAAGAAACCGATACGGATATTGTTATTACAGAAATAGGAGGAACGGTTGGAGACATTGAAGGATTATCTATTATTGAGGCAATTCGTCAAGTAGGGTTAGAGAAAAATCCAGAAGATGTGATTTATATACATGTTACTTTATTACCATACATATCTGGTTCCAATGAAATAAAATCGAAACCAACGCAACACTCTGTAAAAGAATTACAGAGTTTTGGAATCAAGCCAAACATATTAGTTTGTAGAACAGAGACAGACATTCCAGATAGTATCCGTGAAAAACTATCTTTGTTCTGTAATGTTAGAAAAACGAGTGTTATTCAAAATAAAACAGCAGACAATTTGTATGCAGTTCCACTTATGTTGGAAGAAGAGGGATTAGCAAGAGAGGTTTGCAATCATTTAAAATTAGAGAATTATGTGCCAGATAATAGCAAATGGGAAATGATGGTTGAAAATATTAGAAGTATTGCAGAAGATAAAGTGATTCATATTGCTATTGTTGGGAAATATGTCAAATTAGAAGATTCTTATATTTCTGTTATGGAGAGCTTGTATCATGCAGGTTTTGCTAATCATGTAAAAGTAAAAGTTCATTTGATTGATTCAGAAACGATAACGAGTGAAAATGTAGCAAAGAAATTAAAAGACATCGATGGTGTTGTGGTTCCAGGAGGATTTGGAAACCGAGGAATTGAAGGGAAAATTGAAACCATAAAATATGTTAGAGAAAACAAAATCCCATTTTTAGGAATTTGTTTAGGAATGCAGATGGCAGTAGTAGAATTTGCAAGGAATGTATTAGGTTTAAAAGATGCAGATTCTGCCGAATTAGATGAAAATACAAAAAATCCAATTATTCATATTATGGAAGAACAAAAAGATATTGACAAAAAAGGCGGAACGATGAGATTAGGTGCTTATCCATGTGTTATCAAAGAAGGCACATTGGCAAGCAAAATCTATGGAGAAAAGGAAATATCAGAAAGGCATAGACATCGTTATGAATATAATAATGAATACAGAGAAAGACTAGAAGAAGCAGGTTTGAAAATTTCAGGAACTTCTCCAGATGGCTTATTAGTAGAAATGGTAGAAATACAAGACCATCCCTATTTTATAGCAGGACAATTCCATCCAGAGTTGAAATCAAGACCAAATAAGCCAGCACCATTGTTTGTGGGATTGGTTAAGGCATGCCTATAAGTTGTTACAAAGATTCATGAAAAATTTTTGAAAATGTAGTGTTACAATTGATGTGAAACAAAAAATATAGAAAAAAAGTGATTC
>CAOKVW010000014.1 GCA_948472955.1 uncultured Clostridium sp.
TCTCACTTTGTTCGATTGCATAAGACAGTCGTACGGCTTGCTTACACTTCGCCTATCAAGGTTTACAATCTCACTTTGTTCGATTGCATAAGACAGTCGTACGGCTTGCTTACACTTCGCCTACGACTGTCTTAATTTCTTCAAATCTTTTGATTTTTTGTGTTGTGGTTTTTATTAGGTCTTTGTCTGTTATTATAATTTCTCTAACATATTTATAAGCTGGCATTGTTTTATTTACTTTCTTTATTTCTTGCCAAATTAATTCTTTTAATTTCTCTTCTTCTAAAGTTCCGTAAATTTCTTCTACTAGCTCCTTGTCATAAACAATTTTAGCACATATTTTATAGTCTCCATCCTCTTCTGGTCTTCCATAAACAAAGCTTTCTTTGATTCCTTCTATTTTATTAATTACAGTCTCTAACTCTTCTGGATAAATATTTTTTCCATTTTTTAAAACAATGACAAACTTTTTCCTTCCAGAAATAAAAATATAACCGTCTTTATCAATCTTAGCTAAATCTCCTGTATGTAGCCATCCATCTTCATCAATTGTTTCTTTGGTAGCTTCTTCGTTATTGTAATATCCCATCATAACAGATGGTCCTTTTACTACTAATTCTCCAATTCCTTCTTCATTTGAATCTACTACTTTTACCTCTAAGCTTGGAAAAGCTTTTCCAATGGAGCCTAGTCTTCTATACTTATCATCTTCTGCCGCAATTACTGGTGAGGTTTCTGTTAAGCCGTAACCTTGATACATCGTAAATCCTAATTGATTAAATCCTTTTTCTGTCTCTGGGTCTAAAGCTGCTCCTCCTGCCACAAATAGTTGCACTTTTCCTCCTAAATTATCATGTATTTCCTTAAATAATTTCTTTCTGATGTCAATCCCAAATTTTAATAAAAATTGACTTATCTTAATCCCTTTTTGTACGGTTGCCAATTTGCCTTTTTTCTCAATTGATTTCATTACTTTTTTATACATGGTTTCAAAAAGAATCGGAACGGAAATCATAGTTGTTATTTTAAATTCTTTAATATTATCTGCTATATGCCTAATTCCTTCACAAAATGCTATGGATGCTCCTTTTGACATAGGATATAAAAATCCTACGGTGCATTCAAAAGTATGATGCAATGGCAAGAAAGATAAAAATACATTTGTTTCATCTATAGCAATCGTAGAACCAATATCAAATATATTAGCACATATGTTTTTATGTGACAACATAACCGCTTTTGACATAGCCGTAGTTCCTGATGTAAATAACATACTTGCCATTTTTTCATTATCTATTTTGGCATTTATAAATTCTGTATTTCCATCCTCTAATAATTTTTTACCTCTACTGACTAATTCCGTTTGACTATAAATACCATTTTCTTCTTTTTCTAAATCCATTGATATGAAATATTTTACATTGGTAGTATTTTTCGTTCTAATTTCCTTCATAATATCATCATAAGCCTTTGCATAAAAAATAGCTTCTACCTCTGAACGTATGATTAAACTCTCTATTTCATTATCTGGCAAAGCTTTATCCAATGGTACAACAATTCCTGTTCCTGTAATAACCGCCAAATAAGCCATCCCCCACTCATATCTATTTTCTGAGATGACCGCAATTCTTTTATCTTTTAGCCCCATATCAATTAAAGCTGTTCCCAAACTATTAATATTCTCTCTAAATTCTTTATGCGTAATTTCTCTGAACTTTCCTGGAATATCTGTTTTATATCGATATGCTGGTCTATTACCAAATTGCTCTCCTGACTTTTGCATCATCTCTTTTAAATTTTCATATTTCGCTATTTTATGAATCGGTTCTCTCATTTTACCTTCAACCCTTCTATTACTGTATTTTCAAATTCTTTATATAATTTCATAATATCGGTCTTTTCCTCTTCTCTTGTTTTATAAACTAAACTCGAACAAATTAGACCATAAATTTCAGAGGCAATCGCTTGTGGATTTCCTTTCTTGATTTGCCCTACTTTCATTCCCTCTTTTACAATATCTTCTATTTGACTAATGTATTCTAAAATATGTTTTTGACATTTTTGATGTCTTTGCTCATGTCCCCAAAATTGACTTAATAAAATAGTAATCAAATCTTCATATTTTATTACAATTTTTATTTGAATTAAAATAATTGCCTTAATCTTATCAATGTAATTGGAAAACTTAGCTGTTTTAATATCCACACTGTTTTGTAAAAGCTTAATTCCTTCTTCTACTAAAAAATTAAAAATTTCTTCTTTGCTAGAAAAATGATAATATAATGTTCCCTTTGCTACTCCTACTGTTGCCGTTATCTCTTCGATACTGGTAGCATCATATCCTTTTTCAGCAAATAATTTCATTGATGTTTCAAATATTTTCCTTTTCGTTTTATTCATATTTTTAACATCCTCCCCAAGTTTAATTTTGGTTACAATTGCTTTTATTATATAGTTTATTCTACATTTTTGCAATAGTTTTTATGTTATTTGAACAACTTGTTCAGTTTATATATTTTTTAATAAAAATCAATAGGCTAAGTAGGAAATGGAAAATTTCCAAAATTAAATATTTTTCTCAATTTCTCTTTACTTTTTGCCACAACTAATATAAAATAATCATAAATTGGATATACTAACGAAAAAATAAAAAATATACATACATAGGAAGGAATGTGAATACAAATGAAAAGCAAAAACGAATTAAACTACACAGATTTAAAAATGACTTGTAACACTAATTTATTCAAATTTAAAACCACGCAAGAATTAGAACCAATCCAATCTGGAATTGGGCAAGACCGTGGCATTAAAGCATTAGAATTTGGGTTACAAGTAGATGTAAAAGGATATAACCTATATTTAGAAGGACCAAGTGGAGTTGGTAAAACCATGTACACTAGAAATTATTTAGACAAAATTGCTCCTAAAAAGAAAACACCTTCTGACTGGTGTTATATCTATAATTTCAATAATCCAAACGAACCCATTGCTGTAGAACTACCAGCTGGTCAAGGAAAAGAATTTAGAGACTCTATGGATGGATTTATCAAAGAAATCCGAAAAGACATTCAAAAAACCTTCAATAATGACGATTTTGAAAAAGAAAAAGCTTTAATTAAACAAGAATTTGAAGTTAAGCGTTCCGCTTTATTAGATAAACTAAATGAAGAAGCTTCTAAATATAATTTCCAAGTAAAAGCAGCTCAAAACGGAATTTATATGATGCCAGTAGTAGATGGTAAAGCAATTGAGGAAGAAGAATTTGAGAAACTAGATGCTTCTGTTAAACAAGAATATGAAGAAAAATCTGTCTTTGTACAAGAGCAGATTATGCAAGCCATTAATCAAATCAAAGAAATTGAACGTCAGTCTGACAAAAAGATTTCAGAATGGCAATCCAACGTAGCCTTACTTACTGTTAATGCTCATATCAATTTCTTAAAATCAAAATATAAAAGAAATAAAAAAATTAACCAATTTCTAAATGATGTAAAACAAGATGTTTTAAAAAATGTACCTGTTTTCTTAGAGGATGACAACAATAAACAACCTCAACCACAACCAGGTCCTACACAAAAAAAACCTGACCCTAGTTTGAATTATCGTGTTAATTTATTCATTGATAATTCTAATTTAGAAGGTGCACCCGTTATCATGGATTCCAACTATTCTTATCATAATATATTTGGTTCTTTGGAATATGAAAACTATTTTGGTGCTTTAAAAACAGACCATACCATGTTAAAACCAGGTCTTATACAACGTGCCAATGGTGGTTATATTATTTTCCAAGCCAAAGATTTACTAGCTAACGCTATGTGCTATGAAGCTTTGAAAAAAGCATTAAGAGTTAAAGAATTGAGTATTGAAAATGCCACTGACCAACGTTCTTCTATGGTATTAGTTTCACTAAAACCAGAACCAATTCCTTTGAATTTAAAAGTCATCATAATTGGTAACGCTAATATTTATCAGACTCTTTTGGCTATGGATTCCGATTTCAAAAAATTATTTAAAATTAAAGTAGAATTTGAAGACGATGCGTTAATCACCTCAGAAAACCTTGAAAAATTATCACAAATTGTTCACGGTTTTTGTGAACATGAGCAATTACCACATCTTGATAAATCTGGAATGGCTCGTTTAGTAGAATATTCTTCTAAATTAGCAGGAAGCCATCATAAACTTTCTACTCGATTTGGGGATTTAACACAAGTAGTAGGAGAAGCCGCTACTTGGGCAAAGCTTTCAAAATCAAAAGTAGTAACAGCTGAATTCATCGACAAAGCCTTGCAAGAAAGAATTGAAAGAATCAAAAAATATGATAGTAAATATTTAGAAATGATAAAAGAAAATACGCTTTTAATTAATACCTCTGGTTCTGAAGTAGGTGAACTAAATGGTCTAACCGTTATGACCATTGGTGATTATACCTTTGGAAAACCTGCAAAAATTACGGTCAATACGTACACAGGTAAAAATGGCATTGTAAACATTGAAAGAGAAGTCGAGATTTCTGGGCCTTCTCATTCAAAAGGTGTTTTAATTTTAACTGGTTATTTAGGCGAAATGTTTGCACAAGACATTCCTTTATGTTTGACAGCAAGTATTTGTTTTGAACAATTATACAATGGTGTAGATGGCGATAGTGCCTCTAGTACGGAATTATATGGCTTACTATCTAGCCTATCTGGTATACCAATCAATCAATCCATTGCTGTCACTGGTTCTGTCAATCAAAAAGGTCAAATCCAACCAATCGGAGGTGTCAACGAAAAAATCGAAGGATTTTTCCAAATCTGCAAGATGAGAGGATTAGATGGCTCACATGGTGTTATGATACCAGTCCAAAATATTGATAACCTACAATTGTCAGATGAAATTGTAGAAGCTGTAAAAAATAAGAAATTTCATATTTACTCTGTTTCTACCATTGAAGAAGGAATTGAAGTCTTAACTGGCGTTCCAGCAGGTAAAAAAGATAAAGATGGACATTTCCCAGCTGGTACAATCAATTATTTAGTTTATGAAAAACTAAAAAAATATGCGGAAATAAGCGAGAAATAACTAACTATACAAGTTGTCAAAATTGCCAAAAGGAACAAACCTTTTTGGCAATTTTTTAATGGTGTGTTCTGGGACAGGCACCAACATACCCCTTTTGGCTACTTTTGGGACAGGCCTTCATCCTATTACAATAATTACCTTAAAAAATATTTTCCAAATTAAAAGCATACTTATCCTCAATATGTTTTAAAATAAAAACACTTCTATCAATACCAATAATCAACTCCTCATAATCCTCTGTTTCTAAATCACTTTTAATACCAATTAATTCTGTTTCAACTTTCTCTAGTTCATCATGTTCTATATAGTAAGCTAATTTTCCATGTCTTTTCTCCCACTGTTTATAAACATTCTCAGCGTCATTTTTTATGGTTTCATCTTCCATATTTTCTTGACTTACCTTTTGTCTTAATGACATTAATCCACTAGACAATTCACTCACACACTCTTTGGTATAATTTTGTGTCATACTATTTCCAAAAACAATGGAAATTATAATAACAATACATATCATTGTTTCTTTTAACATCACTAACTCCTTTTCGAGGCAAAGGGACATGGGGACGTAGATAATGTCCCTAAATACTTAAAATTGTAACTTACTGTATCCTATATTATTTAATTGGGACATTATCTACGTCCCCATGTCCCTATTCTCTTTCTTTTTTCTGGCAGAAAATTTGTCCTTTTCCATCTATGGTTACCACTAGAGCTTCTTCTGGTTGCATTTTAAACTTTTCAACCTGTTTTTTTAACCAAGCATAATTTTTCCCTAATGCTTGCAAATTTTTTTCCATAATTTTTCCGTCTATTACTAAATCATAAGGAATTCCTTCATACTCTGGTTGAATCTGAAAATCCTCTGGTATGGTAGTTCTTTTTTCTGGTTTTTGTATGACTGTCACTTGCCCACTGGTTTCTAATATGGCATATTCTACATCTCCTAAATTAACAACATTATTTCCTCGTAATCTTTCCTCTAACTCATTAATGGTAAATCTTTCTTTTCGCAATGCTTTTTCATCAATTTTTCCTCTATAAATTAAGATACTTGGTCTTCCACATATAATTTCTCTTCCTTTGATACTTTTCATATTAATAATGGATATGGTTAAATGCATTACTAAAAGCCCCAAAATAGGAATAATTCCATTGGATATTGGTATTCCTAACTCTGTCATGGGAATAGATGCCAAATCTGCTATCATAATAGAAATGGCTAATTCAAAGGGTTGTAACTGACCGATTTCTCTTTTTCCCATCAATCTCATTACAATTAAAACAACTAGATATAAAATAATGGCTCTAAAAAATGTAATTAACACGAAAACACCTACTTTGTTTTTTGATTTTTAATTTATTTTTTACAAATTTTAACTTTTTTATACCATTTTTTTTGAATAAATAATTTTTTTTTGAGAATAATAATTTTAGAACCTTTGAAAAAAACGCATAATGGACTTTAATTCTAAGGAGGTTAGACTTATGTCAGAAGTTCAAGGAAATCAAGCAAAAGGTGGTGCTTCTACTGCATGGCAAATAGTTGGTAGATTAGTTGCTTCAGCAGTAGTGCTAGCTATTACTGCATTTTTTACACCGGGATTTACCATTAATAATTTTTGGGCTTTAGCAATAGCTGCTGTCGTCCTAACTGTAATTGATTATTTAGTTATCAAATTTACTGGCTTACATGCTAGTCCTTTTGGTAAGGGATTTGTAGGTTTCGCATTAGCAGCTATTATTTTATATGTAACACAATTTTTTGTAGCAGGATATTCAATATCTTGGATGGCTGCCATTATTGGTGCCTTAATCTATGGTGTGGTTGATTACTTTATTCCTGGAAATCAACAAATGTAGCAAACGAAAAACCAAACGGCGTACTTATTGTACTTAAATCCGTTTGGTTTTTTAAATTGCTTAATATACTAAAAAAAGTTTAATTATATTTTTTCTACTATTTCATTTTGATTTTTATAAATACTATTTGATGGAATCACACCTCTAACAGAAGACAATGGATAAACATTGGAATTGTTACCAATCACAGTTCCTGGATTTAACACACTATTACATCCAATTTCCACCTTGTCACCAATCATCGCTCCGAACTTTTTAAGACCCGTTACTATTTGTTCCTTTCCATTCTTCACAACAACTAATTTTTTATCGGATTTCACATTAGAAGTAATAGAACCAGCTCCCATATGAGCTTGGTAGCCCAAAATAGAATCTCCCACATAATTATAATGAGGAACTTGCACTTTATTAAACAAAATAACATTTTTTAACTCTGTAGAATTTCCCACAACAGCGTTATCTCCTACAATTACCTTCCCACGAATAAAAGCACAATGTCTAATCTCTGCATTTTCTCCAATAATAGCTGGTCCCTGAATATAGGCAGACGGCATCACTTTCGCCGTCTTGGCAATCCAGACATCTTCTCCAATTTTATCATACTTGTTAGGATCCAACTTATTTCCTATTTCTAATATGTAATCATTAATTTGACCCAATGCTTCCCATGGATAGGTTACACTCTCTAACAAATCCCTTGCCATTGTTTGACTCAAATCATACAAATTACAAACCTTACACTCTTCCATACTTCGCTTCCTTTCTCACACGCAACAAGGACGTAGGACATTATCTACGTCCCCATGTCCTACTGTCTTTTCCAAAATTTCTCGTACAGTTCCTTAGCTGTTTTTGGACTATCCACACCCTCTTTATTTTTCACTGGTGCAAAATCATCCTCTCTTTTGCCACGCAATATGGCAATATCATCAAAAAACTCAAAAGCATCAAAAATAAAAGATTCAAATTTATAGGAATTTTCTTTTTCTGGTACAATTTCTCTACCCTTTTCATCTAAGTACGAATTCTTCTTAAAAGCACTATGATACATCAAATGTTCTTTGCTAACCTTTTCAATCGCTTCAATGGTGTATAAATTACACATGATATGAGATTCTCCATATTTCAACTCGCCATTATCATCTATTTCCTCTGCCATCTTTTTTGGAAGTTCTGCATACTCAATTACTTTTGGGCGTCCATTCATTTTACAGAATACTCCTACTTTTTCATGAGGATTAGCTTTTACCACTGATTTAGATGCAATTTGAACTCCTTGTTTAATAGCCAATCCTAATAAAGTTACATCTGCCATCTTTAATAGTACATTATCCACTCCTCCAATGAATATCCATTGGATGCCTCTTTCCTTCATATCTGCTAAACAACCACTTCTTCTCAAAGAAGAATAGGTGCCTCCATTTCCATCAGAGGCTTCTTTAATTTTATTTTCTTTATTAATAAGAAGCTTTCCTTCTGTATCAATTAATGGTAATTCACTTTGTGTAAATATAATCACACTCTCACGATGGTAACCAAAATAATTATTCTTCTTCAAAAAAGCTACTGTTTCATCATGATTTTCTTTACTTGTCATAATATACCATGGAATCACTACCCCATATTTCTTATTGGCTTCTTTTAAATTTTCCGCTAATATTTCAAATAAATATTTTCCTTTTCCATAAACATCTAATTTAAAAGTCCCCTTTGGTCCATTATGTCCGAAGTCTAGTTCCTTGTCCTCCTGCCATCGTAACCACTGCATATTCTCGATTTTTAATTGCCATTTCTCCTAATTGGTCGAATTCCTCTTTTTGTTCTTTTGATAGCTTAGCTTTATCTAAATATGTAATATTTTCTATTTTGTTTTCTTTAATTGCCATGTCCTTTTTAGTATTCTCATAAAGCTCCATAATTTGATGGAAATCTATTTTATTGATTTGTTCGATTAATTCTTCTTTTTCTTTTCCTTCTAAATTATTTAATAATTTTATAATATGTTTTTGCCCATACCTTTCCAGTAACGCAAAAGTTTCTTTTATTTTATCCATCCTTTTCCCCATTCCTTTCAGTCTAATCCACTTTTTGTAATATTATATGCGATTCTATCATATTTGCTCCCAATTATCAAGTTTTTACTTTAAACTTGTCATATTCTAAAAAAATGTCCCATATATATTAACTAAAGTAATTTAAGAAACAAGCATTACGAATTAAAGGAGGTATATAGATGGAAAATACAAGATTGTATGAAGACATCGCAAAAAGGACAGATGGTGACATCTATGTGGGTGTGGTGGGACCTGTAAGAACTGGTAAATCTACTTTTATTAAAAAATTTATGGATTTATTAGTCCTTCCAAACATCGACAACGACTATAAAAAGGAAAGGGCAAGAGATGAACTTCCTCAAAGTGCTGGTGGAAAAACCATCATGACAACAGAGCCAAAATTCATTCCGAATGAAGCCGTTGAAATTACATTAGACAATAATTTAAAATTCAAAACGAGATTAGTAGACTGTGTTGGTTATTTAGTCGATAATGCTATCGGTTATTTAGAAGATGACATGCCTAGAATGGTAAAAACACCTTGGTCAGAGGAAGAAATTCCTTTTGAAAAAGCTGCTGAAATTGGAACTAAAAAAGTAATTGATGAGCATTCCACCATTGGCGTTTTAGTCACAACCGATGGCTCTGTGACTGACATTCCAAGAGAAGATTATATTCAAGCCGAAGAAAGAGTGGTTAATGAATTAAAAGCATTAAATAAACCTTTTATTATTCTTTTAAATTCAGATGACCCTAATTCTAGCTATACACAAGAATTGGCGAACAAATTAAGTCAAAAATATAATACAACGGTAATGCCAATGAACTGCGAATACTTAACCATTGATGACATCAATAATATGTTTTCTAAAGTTTTATACGAATTTCCAGTTGAACAAATTTGCATTAAATTTCCTCGTTGGATTGATGGCTTAGATTGTGACCATCCTTTAAAAGCAGAATTATATGAAGAAATCAAAAATGCTTTTACTGATGTAAATGTTTTAAAAGATGTTTCTAGTTGTGTTGATAACATTAAACAAACAGAAATTATTGCTAGAAGCTCAATTGCTGATATTCAATTAGGTTCTGGTAATGTCAATGTTGAAATTACACTAAAAGAAGAATTATTTTATCAAATTCTTTCTGAAATTACCAATGTCGATGTTACCAATGAAGGCGATTTATTTAGCATTATTTCAGATTTATCTAAAACAAAGAAAAAATTTGACCGAATTGCCTATGCCTTAGAAGAAGTGGAAGCAAAAGGTTATGGTATTGTAACACCTTGTATTGATGACCTAGAATTAGAAGAACCAGAAATGATTAAACAAGGTTCACGCTTTGGCGTTAAATTGAAGGCAAAAGCACCATCGATTCACCTTATTAAAACATGTGTGGAAACCGAAGTTTCTCCTATTGTTGGTTCTGAAAAGCAATCCGAAGAATTAGTCAATTATCTACTTTCTGAATTTGATAGCAACCCAAAAGAAATTTGGAAATCTAATATTTTTGGAAAAAGTTTACACGAATTGGTAAACGAAGGTCTACAAACAAAACTTTCTAAAATGCCAGAAGATGCCCAAATGAAATTACAAGAAACCTTAGAACGTATTGTAAATGAAGGTAGTGGCGGTTTGATTTGTATTATTCTCTAATGATTTTGGGTACAGAGGAAAAAATCATGATTATATTTTAAACAGTTGAGGAGGGTTCCTATTCTAGGAATCCCTCCTTTGACTTATTTTTTAATTAGACTTATCATGATTTTTTCCTCCGTACCTAAAGGCATTATTTATCTGTAAGTTCGCTTAATGCTCATACAGCTAAGGGCATCCCCAAAATCATGATTCGTAATTAGAATTACTCAATGGCGGATAACGAAACATCTTTCCACCCTCTGTAAACTGTCCACTTGGAATATGGTCTTTCAATATATCATTAGACCCTTTTAGAAAATAACGATATTTCGAACTTTGACTAACCCATCCACTATTGGATACTGGGTCATCCCAAGTTGCATCTAGGGCATACCAATCATCTCCAATTTGAACATAATTCCAAGCATGATTTTCTGTCCTTCCCTCTGAATTCGTACCTTTTCCAATTACTAGCGTACATGGTATGCCAAGTGTATCCATTAAATATTTAAAACTTCTCGCATAGCCTTCACATACCGCTTCACCCTTTACCATGGCTCCATAGATATTATAAATATTGCTCTTTGAAATCGTAGTATCATATTCTGTATTTTCTATCAAATAATCATGTATCATTTTTATATTCTCATATGTCTTCGCTTTTTTATTTTGTAAAATCTTATTTCTTACTTGCTCTATTTGGCTAATTGCGTCATCCACTTCTGCCTTTGATGAAAACTCATCTATTAAATAATTGGCTTCCTTTCCACTATTAATATACACATAATAAGTAACATTGTTTCTCTTTGTTGTTGTTTCAACATTCAAATACATTTTATTGGGACTTAAATAAAACACATCTGGATTATCATAAGTATAGGCTTCAATTGCTGATTGATAATATTTTCCTAATAATTCTTGACCATCGCTTTCTTTTAATAGCGAACTAAAAGAATTCCCCAATTCTACTTTATACGTTCCTGTTTTCATATTCTCCTTATTGGTTTCAAAAGCTTTATATATTATTTGTGACTGTTCTTCTAATTGATTATAAAAATATTTATTAATACTTACATTTGAATAATCTACATCATTTTGTTCATTGCTTCCCTCTTGTATCGCATCCAATGGATTATCTAAAATGTTAGGTGTCTTAATATCTTTATCAATAGTACTTGTACTTTCAGAAATCACTGTTGTTACATTTTCCGCTTGCATAGATGCTTCTATTTGTACAAAATCATTCCATACAATGATTCCAAATAGTGCAAAAACTCCAACAATTAAAAAAATAACAATTGACATGATAATAGTTGAAAATGTATTTCTCATAACGATTCTCCTTCGTTTTTCGTTCCTTTCTATTATAACATTTTTTTCTCTTAAAAACTAGTATAATTTCCTATTTTTTAGAAATACTAATAAAAACTATAAAAACCAAAAATTGGAGAAAACTATGAATTTTAATAAAACATTTAACACTCTATTCGGTTATACGCCACCAGTAGAATATAATTTCAGTTTGCCAGAAGACACTCGGGACCACAGAATCAAATGACAACCAAGCTTCTAAGCCAGAGGAAAAAGTAAACATTTTTCCTAGTCTTAGTGTGAATATAGAATATATGAGAACCAAATACAATCTTTTAATCAACAGTGATGTTATCTTAAGAGAATTCACGCTTAATGCCAGAGGAAAACAATACAATGCCTTTCTAGTCTATATTGATGGAATGGTAGACTCTGAAATTATGGATAAATTTATTTTAGAACCTTTAATGTTACGAAACAAAAACAATCTATTTGACGGTACACAAACCAAAGTCATCTCAGAAGCTGTTGCCAATAATATTACCGTTCGTAAAGTAAAAAAGTTTGATTTATCCAATTATTTAATGGGGTGTTTAATGCCCCAAAATGCTGTCAAAGAAGTAACTGACTTTGACGAGGTAGCCAATGGCATCAATTCAGGAAATTGTGCCTTATTTGTAGACACTTTAAATCTTGCCTTTGACATTGAAGTAAAAGGTTTTAAACAAAGAAGCATAGACACGCCTAATAATGAAGTAGTTATCAAAGGACCACACGAAGCCTTTGTCGAAAACATCAGAACCAATACCTCATTAATTAGAAGAATTGTAAACAACGAAAATTTAATTATTGAAAATTTAGAGGTTGGTAAAATTACCAAAACAAAATGTGCTGTTTGTTACATCAAAAATATAACCAATACTGATTTAATTAATGAAGTAAAATATCGATTAAATAATTTAGAGGTGGATTCTTTATTATCAGCTGGCGAATTGGAACAATTAATTGTAGATAACAATGCTTTAGGAATTCCCCAAACTATCTCTACAGAAAGACCAGATAAAGCAGCCAAATACTTATTAAAAGGTCGTGTTATCGTTATTGTAAATGGTACACCATATGGCGTTATCATGCCTGCTATTTTAGTTGACTTTTTAACTTCCCCTGAAGATACCAATTTAAAAGTTAATTTTGCCAACTTTTTAAGAGCTCTTAGATTTTTAGCTGCTTTTATCACCTTACTTTTGCCAGGTCTCTATGTTGCCCTTACTAGCTTCCACCAAGAAATATTACCAACTGGGCTACTGTACTCTATTTTAGCTTCGAGAGAAAACGTACCGTTTCCCATTATTGTAGAAATACTATTAATGGAAATTTCTTTTGAATTAATTCGTGAAGCTGTTTTAAGAGTTCCTACTGCAATTGGCTCAACGATTCGGAATTATTGGAGCATTAGTCATAGGAGATGCAGCCGTTAGTGCTGGTATTGTAAGTCCAGTATTAATCATCATTATTGCCATTACCGGTATTTCCTCTTTTGCCATCCCAGATTACTCCTTCGGATTCCACTTACGATATTTCCGCTTTGGATTTGTCTTACTTGGCTTTATGGCTGGATTTCTAGGCATTTCTTTAGGCTTATTTGCTTATATTAGTCTCGTTTGTAGTTTAAGGTCTTTTGGTATTTCTTATACCACTCCTTTTGCTCCTGCTACTGATTCAAAGGGAAATGGCTATTTACTTCCTCCTATGTGGAAAAGAGAGTATAGACCTTCTTATATTGCCTCTAAACGAGAAAAAGACCAAGAAAAATTTTCTATGAAATGGAAATATCATAAATAGAAAGGAGCCCTCACATGACAAAATCAAAAATAGGCACTGCTGAAGCTATTATGCTAGTTCTCACTATCATTGTAACTCATACTATTTCATCTTTACCAAGAGAAATTTTAGTATCTGTCAAATCTGCCAGTATCATTAACTTGATTTATGTAAGTATTCTAGCCATTATGTTCTCTTACCTAATCGTCAAATTGCTAGAAAACTTTCCTGGTTCAGACATCATTGACATATCTGAATATTTGGGAGGAAAGGTTTTTAAAACCATAGTAGGTACTATTTTTATTTTATTTTTCCTAGTTAGTTCTAGTATTTTGCTAAGAAATTTCTGTGAAAGCTTAAAAATTATCTACTTTCCTATGACAAATATTGTATTCATTCTTGCCTTATTCATACTTGCTATTTGTACGGTCAATAGGCTAGATTTCAACACTTCTTTAAAAACTAACTTACTCATTATTCCTCTTGTTTTAGTTAGTATGGTATTTTTGTTTTTTGCTAATATGAACAAATTTGTTCCAGAAAGGATTTTTCCTATCTTTGGAGATGGCTTATGGAATACTTTTGTTTTAGGGCTTGGTAATTTGGCTTCTTTTGGTGGCATTGCTTTTTTATATTTTCTTCCTCCCTATTTAAAACAGCCTGAAAAAATGAAAAAAATAGCAGTTCTATCCATTGGTATATCTGCTGTTTATCTAATCTTGTGTGTCGCTACTCTCTTGTTTATGTTTTCTTTTTTTATTGATACCAATGAAATTACACCTTTGTATAATGCAACTAGATATATAGAATTTGGAAGCTTTTTTCAAAGATTAGAATCTGTATTCTTGCTAACCTGGATATTAGCCTTTGCTTGCTATATTAGTATTGTCATTAAATTTGCTATGAGCATCTTCAAAAAACTAACCAATATTGAAACCAAAAAACCGCTCATTGATATCTTTGGTATTCTGGTTCTTGGCATTAGTTTGACACCTAAGAATTATGCTATTTCTGATAAATTTGAAACTAATATTTATCCTTATTTGGTTTTAGGAATTGTATTTTTACTAGGAATTAGTATTCTGATTTTAGCGACTCTCATGAAGAAAAGACAAAAACATTCATAGTTAGATATTTTGGATAGAAAGGAGGAAATCTCTTGCCTCGATTCGTACGAAATCTTTTTATTTTTATTTTAATTATTACTTTTATAATGGCTTTCTCTAGTTCTTATTTATCCCTTAGTATTGATAACTTAGCCTATGTCCTTGCCATTGGTATTGACAAAGGTACCGATAACCGTTTAGAAGTAAGCTTTCAATTTTCTAACACAAAAAGTGCAACAGAATCTGGCACCTCTCAAAAAACCCCTTCTGTTATGGATTCTGTAGAAGCTCCTTCTTTAAGTACAGCTGTTAATTTGATGGATACTTATATGGGAAAAGAACTAAATATGTCTCATTGTAAAGTAATTATATTTTCAGAAGAAATTGCATCAGAAGGCATCTCAGAAGAAATCTATACGTTAATTAACGACACGCAAGTAAGACCTTCTGCTAACATTGTCATTAGTAAGTGTACGGCTAAGAATTATATTGAAAAAACTTCTCCAGAACTTGAAAATCTAATTTCAAAATATTATGAAATTTTCACAAATTCTAGTAAATATACTGGTTTTAAGCCAAATGCTACCATTGGGGATTTTTTTAACTCTCTTATTTGTAAAACTTGTGAACCAGTTGCCATTTTAGGAGGACTTACAACAGAACAACCAGAAAATCAAGGAAATAATCATATTCAAGAAAATTATAATGTAAAAGCAAATCAAACTCCTATTGAAGGTGAAAACGGTTCTGAAAATGTTGGTATTGCAGCTTTTAAAGATGATAGGGTAATTGGAGAATTATGTGCTTTAGAAACCATTTCTTTTTTAATTATTAAAAATCAAGTAGACCGCTTCTTAGTCTCGGTTCCAGACCCTGATGACTCTAACAGTTACATTGATATTTATCTGACGCCTAAAAATGCTACTACAATAGAGGTCGATACTAGTTCTTCCTCTCCTTATATCAAAGTAAAAACCTCATTTACTGGAAAAATCTATTCTATGTCTGATGATTCTAAATATCTAGAACCTGATACTTTAAATCATATTTCAGAATCTTGTAATAAATACCTTGAATCTGTATTAAATGATTATCTGTATAAGACTTCAAAAGATTTTAAGTCTGATATAAATGGACTTGGAAAATATGCTTTAGGTAACTTTTTTACTACACAAGATTTCGATCGTTATAACTGGTCTAATAATTATCAAAATGCATTTTTTGAAGTCGAAGTGGATAGTTCTGTAAAATCTGGTATGTTAATTACAGAAACTTAAAGAGGGATTAAGGGACGTTCTTTAAAATCTCTGTTATCTGGATTGGGGGACAGTCCTTTATAAAAAGGAGGGATTGCTTTGTCTAGTTTTATGTATCATGTGTTGTTTTCATTGATTAGTCTTTATATTTTGTTAAAAGCCATTGGTTATGCTTTATATGAAATAAATAACATTAAAAATAAATCTGGCGGTATCATTGTGATTACTTTTTCTGTTCTAGTTGTTATTTTTTCTAATGTTATGATTTGGATTTCTTGACTGCTAAAGGACACATTTTATTGCTAAATGTGTCCTTTTATTCTCATGTATTTCTCTACTATATATCTCTGATATTCATGATACAACTTATCTTTATATTCTATTGGATTAACCCAAAGAACTTTATGGTCTTTTTCAATTGGTTCTGCTATTTTTTTATCAAATTGAGCCGTATAAATTGTTGCTGTCATATCTAATGGGCCTCTATCTCCACCATCTGCCCACGCCTTTACTTTATCAAAATATTGGATATTCTTGATACGATATCCTGACTCTTCTATTAGCTCTCTTTTCAATGCTTCGATTTCTGTTTCTCCTTCTTCTATTCCTCCACCAAAAAAGAAATATTCTCCGTCTGTAGCGATTGCTATTTTGTTGTCTTCTTTTCTTTCTATGATGGCATAAGCTCCCAATCTTTTTGTATATGGTAGTCCTTCTATTTTTTCTCCTATTCTTTTCATGTTTTCTCCCTTCTCATGTCGTAATAAAAAAATGCCCTCCAATCTATCAAAAGGAGCAAAAGGAAACGTCCCCAATTGCTCCGTTCGAACGGTTTCTTTTTTTGTTCACAATCTCCCTTCGCTCGATTGCGTAAGTTATCCGTAACTCACTCCGTTCGAACGGCTAACTTAAAGTCGATCTGCCTTAGTAATTTGTTGGCACTTTTTACCTCAATTGCTATTTTGTCTCCTATTTTGTAAGTTTTGTTTGTTCTTTCTCCTATTAATCTTTTTCTGTCTTCATCATAAATAAAGTATTCATCTCCTAAGTCGTCAAATCTGATTAACCCTTCTACTGTGTTTGGTAACTCTACAAAGATGCCAAAAGAGGTGACAGATGATACCATTCCTTCGTATTGTTCGCCTATTCTTTTTTCCATGTACTCTGCTTTTTTCAAGTCTTGTGCTTCTCTTTCTACTTTGGTCGCAATCTTTTCTCTTTCTGATGATTGTTTGGCTCTTTCGTCTGCTTGGTTTCTATGTTCTTCCAACCATTTTTCTGGAACAACGTAATTGGCTTCTAAATACTTTGAAATGACTCTATGTATGAATAAGTCTGGGTATCTTCTAATTGGCGAAGTGAAATGACAATAATACTTACTAGCAATTCCGAAATGTCCCTTATTTTCTGCTTCATATCTAGCCACTTTTAAAGTTCTTAGAACTAAATTAGAAACTACTTTTTCCTCCTCTTTTCCTTTCATTTCTTCTAGTGTTTTAGCAAATTCCTTTGGATAAATATTATCTTTATTGGCTTTTATTTTCATGCCAAAGTTAAACAAAAATTTATTTAATTCTTGTATCTTTTCCATGTCTGGGTCTTCATGCACACGATAAATAAAGGGAGCTTCTAGCCAAAAGAATTTTTCTGCTACCGTTTCATTTGCTGTTAGCATAAATTGTTCGATAATTTCATGAGCAAAGGTTGTTTCATATTTTGCGATATTCGTTACTCTTCCATCCATATCTAAATCAATTTTACTCTCTGGAATATCTAAGTTTAGATAGCCTTGCTCCATTCTCTTATTTTTTAAAATATGGGCTAATTCTTCCATTAATTTAAAATGAGTAAGATATGGTTCATATCTCTTGATTGTTTTTGGATTGGAATTTTCTATGATTGCTTGAACATCCGTGTAGCTCATCCTTTCTGTAACATTGATAATCCCTTTTACAATGTCAGAAGCTACTACATTTCCTTTGCTATCTATTTCCATGATACAGGATAATGTGTATCTATCTTCTCCTGCATTTAAGCTACAAATTCCATTTGACAACTCTCTTGGAAGCATAGGAATGACTCTACCTAACATATAAACACTCGTACCTCTTACTAATGCCTCTTGGTCTAATAAGCTATTTTCTCTCACATAATAACTAACATCTGCTATATGAACTTCTAATTGATAATTTCCATTCTCTAACTTTTGCACACGAACCGCATCATCTAAATCTTTGGCATCTTCCCCATCAATGGTAAAAATCTCCCTATCTCTAAAATCTACTCTGTTTGGAATATCTTTTTTATCTATTTTGTTACCAAATTTTTTTGCCTCTTGTACTACTGGTTCTGGGAAAGTAGATGGCAGATTATATTCTTTGATTAAAGATAACATATCCACTCCTGCCTCATTTACATTTCCCAATACTTCGATGACTTTTCCTTCTGCCTTTTTCCCCTTCTCAGGATATTTCGTAATTTTAACTAATACTTTATGATTATTCCTTGCCTTTCCCATGTCTTTTTTAGCAATAAAAATATCGGTTCCGAAATTTTTATCATCTGGAACAACGAAGCCAAAGCTTTTGTTATTTTGGAAAATTCCTACAATGGTATCTTTTTCATGTTTTAAAATTTTGACTACTTTGGCTTCTGCACTTTTTACTTTATTAGCTTCTTCCAAAATTTCAATTAAGACTCTATCACCATTTAAAGCATTTAAAGAATTTTCCTTGGCAATATAAATTTCATCTTCCTGGTCTTCTATTCTTACAAATCCGAATCCTTTTTGATTTTTTCTGTAAATACCATCATAATAAGTGGTGTCCATTAGGCGATATTTACTTTTTCTATTTTTCTGTATCTTAAAATTCAACTCTAAATCGCCAAGCACTGCTAAAAAATCTCTATATTCTTTTTTCGGTACTCTCATAATCATGGCAATTTCCTTCGCCTTCATTGGTACATAATCTTTATCTTTCATAAACTCTAAAATTTTCAGTTCTTGTTCTTCCATCCTTTACAAATTCCTTTCTTTCTGAAATGAGACAAGGGGGACAGGTTTCATTTGTCTCATGTTTTTTGTCTTTTTTTGTCGTTTTTTATCTTTTTCTTATCATTTTTCTCTTCGACATTTTTCGGTATAATTTTTGAGACAAATGAAACCTGTCCCCCTTGTCTCAAAATCCAAAAAAAGCGAGTTTTTTCGATAAAAACCGCCCTTTTCTGATTCTACGCCATATATACAATTCCTAATGCTATGGTTAATATTGCAAATACTACTGCTAATATAATTGTCCATCTTTTTTGTTTTCCTTCTTTGGTTCTTCCTTTGTTTTTCTCAAAAAAGTTGTTAGTTGATGAACCTGTTATCGTAGAAGATAATCCTGCATCTTCTTTCGATTGTATTAATGCTAAAATGATTAACACAATGGCTACGATAAAGTAAATTACGATTAGTATTCCTTTTGCTATTTCCATTTATATTCCTCCCTACGGTTTCTCTCTTTTATACTTGCATATTGTAACACAATTTTTTCCAAAATGCAATACTTTTTATTTCAAAAATTCTAAAGCAAAAACCAGCTACTTCATACAAAAAGCAACTGGTTTTTACTAGCTCCTCTCTACAGATAGGCGTATCCATTTGAGTCAACCTTTATTCCTTGCTTACGCAGGAACTGGTCAATCTCTTTTTTCTCTTTTGGCGAGACGCCTTTCAAAAATATGCGACGTGATTCTTCGTTTATCGAAGCATATTTCTTCCATTGGTCTCTTTTCTTTTCCCGCCCTTTGACGACGATGCAACCAGCATTGTCGGTTTGTATTTCGTATTTCATATACATACCTCCTTGGCTTCTATTGTTTATTTATTATATTATTTTATTTACGTAAAGTCAACAATTATTTATCAAATATTATGGTTTATTATTTAAAATACACCAAGTTCCCACTGGTTCTGGTAAATCTTCAAACACCATTTCTTCTTTTGTAATCGGATGAACAATAGTAAGTTGATATGCCCATAAAGCAATTTGTTTGCCTTTGCCTCTTGTTCCATACTTTTGGTCTCCAAAAATACTATGTCCAAAATTAGCCAACTGTACTCTAATTTGATGATGTCTTCCTGTATGCAAGTTGATTTCCAATAAGCTCAAATCCTTCACTTCATTATACTTTAAAACCTGATAATCCAATTTTGCCAATTTAGCATTTTTCTTATCTTTATCAACTACTTTACTCGTATTATTCCTCTCATCTTTATACAAATAATCCTCTAATGTCCCTTGCTTTTGTGAAATCTTCGCATCTACTACCGCTAAATACTTTTTCTTAAAAACCTTTTCTCGTACTTGATTACTCAATCTTGAAGCCGCCTTGGAAGTTTTGGCAAAAATCATAATGCCTCCCACTGGTCTATCCAATCTATGAACCAATCCTAAATACACATTTCCTGGTTTATCATACGTTTCTTTGATATATTGTTTTGCCATTGTCAACATATCCTCGTCCCCATGTCCTCCCTCTGTCCCCAAAATCTTCTCATTTCTCCCATCTTCCATAAATTCCACAAGGCAATACTAATTTCGAATTCTCCATAGGAATTCCAATCTCTCCACATGTTAATTTTCCCTTATATTTTTTATCCACTGTAACACTCAAAATATTCTGTAATACTGTACTTGATATTCCTGTTGTATAGGAATTAATTAAAAAGAACAATGGCTGACTAGACAATACTTGTGAACATAGTTCTACTAAATCATATATATTGTTTTCGAACTGCCAAACCTCTCCTTTTGCCCCTCTACCATAAGATGGAGGGTCCATGATAATAGTATCATACTTGTTTCCTCTGCGGATTTCTCGATTCACAAATTTGACAACATCATCCACAATAAAACGAACTGGTCTATCTTGCAATCCAGAAGAGGTAACATTTTCCTTTGCCCAAGTTGTCATTCCCTTTGAACTATCCACGTGACATACCGATGCACCAGCTGACAGGCAAGCAACTGTTGCTCCTCCTGTGTAGGCAAATAGATTTAATACTCTAATTTCCCTTTTAGCTGATTTTATTTTATCTATCATCCAATCCCAATTCACTGCTTGCTCTGGGAAAAGACCCGTATGTTTAAATCCCATTGGCTTAATGTTAAAAGTCAAATTTTTATAATGTACTTGCCAACTGTTTGGCATTTTCTTTTTAAACTCCCAAGCGCCTCCACCCGTTTTGCTTCTATGATAAGTAGCATTAATCTCTTTCCACTTATTCGGAAAACTCTTATCTTTCCAAATAATCTGAGGGTCTGGTCTTGCCAAAACAACCTCTCCCCATCTTTCTAACTTTTGACCATCTGCCATATCTAATATTTTATATTCTTTCCACTCATTTGCTAATTTCATCATTTATCTTATTCCTTTCTCAAGGCACAAAGCCAGTTGCCATTGCAATTATTTTTCCAACAAATATCCCCTAATCGAATAATTCCTTACTACCTTTGAATCTGGATTATAATTCAAGTTAAAAGATTTTATGATAAGTTTTTTATCAGAATCTATTTCTATTTCATGATTTTGCTTAAAATATTCTTTTAATTCCTCTTTTCCTAAATCCATGTAGGTATCAACATATTCTTTAAATTCCTCTAATGCATTCATTTCTATTGACTTAGTAGAATCTTGATATTCTAGTTTCATTTTCTTAAATGTTTCTTCTAAACTCTTCTCATTAGAACGATTGGAAGCATCGATAAAATATAAATTAGAATATTCTTTTACATCCATTTTTTCTTCGTTTGTACTGGCATTAATATATTTGAATTCAGAATTATTTATCATTTTAGATGAATGAAATGATTTTATTTCTTTGATATCCTCTTTATCTAATATTTGATTAATATATTCTTCTCCCTTTTCAGAATATTTTAAATATTGATAAGCACCATATATTTTTTCCTTTTCCTCATCTGTATAATCTGATTTGTTTTTAAATATTTTTAGATTTTGTGCTTGACTCACATCCGAAACTTTGAACATATTAATTCCTGGAACAAGTAATGATACAATAATAATCGCATTGAATAGCAATAATAGAATTTCTATTTTCTCTTTCTTCCAAATATAAATTAAACTATATATGATTTCAAATACAACAAAAGCAACACATACATATCTAAACGGTGTAAATCCATTGTTCACAATTCTTATCCCTATCGTATAAATCTGTAATAAAATAAATGGAATAAAGGCAATTGGCAATTTCAAGCTTATTTTATACCATACACTTTCATCTTTGAAATATTGTGCCATTGTCCAAATTGGCATTCCCACAACAAATAGTGCAGAAAGGATTCGAAATATCTGATTTTTAGGCATATCTCTTAAAATCAATATTTTTATTAAGTACATATAAATAATGACAAAAGAAATCACGACTAATCCAGTTAACACATATTTGATTAATCCCTTAAAAAATGCATTGACCTCTTTTTGTACATCAGTCAAATCATAGATTAATCTTGGAATATAGTAGAATCCTAACAAAACAATTTGTAATCTAAGTGCCAATGTATAGCCAATACTTTCCCATATTAAATAAACAAAAATAGATGATACAATTGATATTCCTATTGCTAAAATCCCATATATAATGCTAGTTTTTAGCATATTAATAGATACTTTTAACACAAATTCTGTAAAATTCTTTTGGGTTTTTTGGAAAAGAAAATAAATCGATAAAATCCATAAGGTTAATACATAACAAACCGCTATTTTCCATAAGATACTCGCCATATCTGTTGCCTGATTGTGAAGCACAACCAATACAATTGCAATGATAAAACTCCCTACATAGGATATCATTTTCTTTGGCGTATTTTGATTAAACAATGCTTCTACTAAAAAAGCTCCTGATACAAAATACAAAGCAAAAAGTATGATATTTTGCCACCATTCTTCTGGTATGAATTCTGTATCAATAGCAATTGCTGCAAATGCACTAAATAGTAAAACACAAATAATGGTTACTGGATTTTTTTTGAATACTGTTTTGATAATCTGAAATGTAGATTTTAATTTTTCTTTGATTTTCATACTTTACCTCTTTTTTCTTTTTTTGTATTTTATCACATTTAATAATGATTGTAAATTTGAAAGTATGAAATATTTGATTATAAATTTAAAAAAGGCAGTACAGGATATTTTGAACTCATACTGCCACCTCCAATGTTGTAATAAAACATTGCTACCTATTATACTCCAATTTTGTCCTAAATTCAAATACTTTGTAAAATTCTCATGAAATGATAAATCATAACTATATTAAAGCTCGCAAATAGCAAAAAAGCAACAATTGTGGTAGTTAATAATTTATGTGTTTTAATCTTCCTCCACAATCTACTTGTCCAACTCTCTCCCTTCTTTTCTAATCGATTCAAATTAGTATGATAGTTAACTTGAAAAAACTCATCTTTTGCATATTCCATATCTATACTCCTCCTTTGTATTTTCCCTATATGTATATGCACGTTTTTTCAAAATATTCCTAAATTTTAAAAAATTATGGATAAATCTGCTTGTCTCAAACCATACATAACCCGTCCCAAAAGTAGCCAAAAGGGGTATCATGGGGTCTGTCCCAGAACACGCAAAAGGGGTATGGTGGTGCCTGTCCCAAAACGCACCAAAACACACCAAAACGCACCTAGCTATCCATAATTTTCTGAGCAATTGATTCACTGATTCCTTTTACTTGCATTAGTTCTTCTATGCTTGCTTTTTTGATTTTTTCCACACTACCAAAACGTTTTAATAAAGCTTTTTTCTTGGCTTCTCCAATACCTTGAATATTATCTAATTCTGATTTAGTGATTTCTTTATCTCTTAGCTTTCTATGATAAGTAATGGCTGTATCGTGTACGGTATCTTGAAATCTTGTGATTAGGTTCATTAAATTTTGTGATATTTTTAGTTCTTTACGTGAGTCATTCATCAATGCTCTCGTTTGATGCTTATCATTTTTAACCATTCCAAATACGGGAATTTCTAGCTTTTGTTCTAAATCATGATTTTTTCCTCCGTCCCCAAAATCATGTTCCAATTCTTTTTTTACTTTTTGAATGGCATTTTGAACCGCTCTAATTTGCGTAATGCCACCATCTGCAAAAATGACATCTGGTAATTCTCCAAAGCCTCCTTTGGGATTTTCAATGGAATGTTTTAACCTTCTTATGATGACTTCTTCCATACATCTTGGGTCATCTTGTCCAAATACAGTTTTGATTTTAAATCTTCTGGATAAATTCTTTTTGATGACACCATCTTGCATAACACACATACCAGCAACTGTATATTCACCAGATAGATTAGAAATATCATAGGTTTCAATTTTTCTTGGCAATTTATCTAGTTTTAAAACATTTTTTAATTCCATTAAAATTTCACTTTTATCTTTTTCCTTATTCTCTAATGTCACTTTTGCATTTTTTTCTGCCATCTCCACAAAACGTAGTTTTTCCCCTTTTTTCGGTGTTTTGATTTCCACTTTTTTACCCAATGTTGTGGATAACCATTTTTCTATGGCTTCTTTATCTTCAATTTCTTCTTTGAGCATAACTTTATTGGGAATATTCGGGTTGTCCAAATAATATTGTTTCATAAAACCTGCCACGATTTCTTTTTCTTCCATATCTCCTAAATCAGCATAAAAATAATGCTCTCTTCCTATCATTTTACTACCTCTGACAAAGAATATTTCGATACAAATTTCTAATTCTGATTGGGCAATTCCTATGACATCAATATTATTTTCTGATAAATTGGATACTTTTTGCTTTTCCGATACACGTTCTATTGCTTGTATTTTATCCCTTACGTAAGCTGCTTTTTCAAAATCTAATTTTTGAGAAGCCTCATTCATTTGCTCGTCTAACTCTTTCAGTAATTTATCTGTTTTTCCCTCTAACAAATCCATAATTTCTTGAATTTGTTGTCGATATTCTTCTTTTGTGATGTAACCCATACATGGTGCTAAACATTTTTTTATATGATAATTTAAACAAGGTCTGGTTCTTTCTTTTAAAGTTTTACATTGACGGATTTTATATTTTTCTTTGATAAAATTCACCATTTCTCTAGCCGCTCCTGGATTGGCATACGGTCCAAAATATTTGGAACCATCATTAACCACTCTTCTGGTAATAAATACAGTTGGGTAATCAGATGCTAAATCAATTTTGATATAGGGATAGGTTTTGTCATCTTTTAATAAGACATTAAATTTTGGTCTGTTTTTCTTAATCAAATTGCATTCCAAAATCAATGCCTCTGCTTCATTATCTACCACAATATATTCAAAATGGTCAATCAAGCTGACCATTTTTTCAATTCTCGCTGTTTTATTGTTTTTCCTAAAATATTGCCTCACTCTGTTTCTAAGAGAGATAGCTTTTCCTACATAAATGATATTGTCATCTTTGTCTCTCATAACATAAACACCTGGTTTATTTGGCAACTTTTTTAGTTCCTCTTCAATGTTAAACATTTTCGCTCCTTTTCAATAACTACTTTTTGTACTAAAATTATTATATTTTTAAGTAACAATTCGTGGGGACCGACAAGGTACAGTCTGTTATGAAATTACAGACTGTTCGACGTTGGGAGTTACGAAAAAATATAATAATTTTAGTAATAAGTAATAATTATAATTCTATATACCCAATATATGGCAAATTCCTATATTTCTCATTATAATCCAAGCCATAGCCCACCACAAACTTATCTTCAATCGCAAATCCGATATAATCCACATTGAGTCCCATAACTCGTCTAGAAGGTTTTGTCAACATGGTTGCTATTTTAATACTATTTGGATTCTTCTGTTTCAAATAATCTAAAACATAAGTTAGCGTTCTACCAGTATCAATAATATCTTCTACAATCACAACATCTTTTCCTTCAATCGGATTTCTAATATCTTTATGGATGGTCACCTTTTTAGTACTTTCTGTTCCTTCATAACTCGATACATCCATAAATTCAAGTTCTACACTACTTTTGATATTTTTAGCAAGTTCTGTCATAAACATAACTGACCCTTTTAAAATTCCAATAAAAACAATTTCTTTTCCTTCATAATCCTTTTGAATTTGCTTTGCCATTTCTTCTATTCTTTTTTCTAATTTTGCTTTATTAATTAGAACATTAATTTCCTTCAATTTTATCTCATCCTTTCCTATGTCATGGATTCAGTCTGAAAAAATATCTTTTGACTTGTACTGTTTTTTCTTTTTTGATTATACTAAACTATTTACTTATTTTCAATCTTTTTAGATTATTAGTGTAATTATTTTCAAAAGTAATCGACAATAATCAAAATTATGTAATTAATATTGTGCATATCAAAAATTTCTGTTATACTATTCCTATAATCAAGATGGGAGATAGAAAAAATGAAAGTAATTGTAACTGTATGTATTAAAGAACAAGACAAACTTTTAATTATTCAAGAAGGAATTCCAAAAGCATATGGTTTATGGAATTTTCCAGGAGGGCATTTATATACTACTGAAAGCATTATAAAAGGAGCACTTAGAGAAGCAAAAGAAGAAACAGGATTCGATGTAGAGCTTACTGGTATATTATCCATACAAAGAAGCTTATTAAAAGAAAATATAGTTAGAATTGTATTCAATGCTAAAAAGATAGGTGGACATATACATTATAATAGAAATGAGATATTGGATTGCAAATGGGTAACAATTGAAGAATTAGAGAAAAAGGATATAAATACTTTACGAGTTAGTCCTACATTTTTAGATATTGTAGAAGACATCAAAAATAATAAAAACTATCCATTAGAAATCATTAAATTTTTTAAATAATTTATAAAAAGGAGACTAACTATTAATTGTCAATAGATTTGTTAAAAATTTTTTAATAAATTT
>CAOKVW010000015.1 GCA_948472955.1 uncultured Clostridium sp.
TCATTTTCATGAGATATTTTCTTAGGGTAATATTATCACAGATTAATTACATTTTCCCCATAAAACTATTGAAAAAAGAGGAAAAAAGGTGTATAATAATAAGTGATTATGTACAAAAATGTAAATATTACAAAATATTACAAAATGTAATAAAAAAATAATATTATTTCATAATTTGACAGGAAATGTATTTTCCGTAAGGGAAAAAAGTTTTCTAATCGCCAAAGACAAAAGGAGAGGGTTGATTTACCTCAAAAAAATTATATATAATATATTTGAAACATTGGGTAAAAAAACACCTAGTGATAAGGAGGATACTATGAAAAATAAGATTTTTAAAATTTGTGTTATTTTAGTCATGATAGCAACGATGACCATGACCAATTTTATTTTTGTGGGAAACAGTCTCATCAGTTATGCACTAGACAGCAACAATAATACCAACCACAATAATATTGAATTTAATGTCTATTTCAAAAATGAACAAGGAGAAAAAGTATCAAATTTAGATATGATAGCAAACCATCCAGAAAACACACTCTATGTCTATCTAAATGTAAAACAAGAAGGATACTTTAATGGAACCATTCACTTAGAAGAAGGTGCCAATTTCCAACTAGTAGAAGCAGACAACCAATATGTAGAAAGTGTGGAAAACAACACCATCAAACTATATAACGTTACAGCAGGAACTTCCATCGAGATTCCTGTAAAAATCAAACCGATAAAAGAAGAAACCTATTCCATCGGTTTATTAGACGCGGAAAGTAAAATGACCATTGAGGGTATCTATAAAGATAGTTCAGAAAAAGACAAAAAAATAAAAGCAAGTAAAACCGTAACCTTAAAATTTGTAGATGAACTAACACAAGAAGACATTGTCAATGAAATGGCAATTATCACAAACAAAGTATCCAATATAGATGGAGAAGAAAAAAGAATTATTCAATTATCTTGGAATATAGGAACCAAAAGTAATAGTTATCCAATCAAAGAGATAATTGCTAACATAAAAAACCCAATAGAAACAGCAACAGAGCCACGAATAGAAACACAAGTGGCACTTAATACCATGACCTCTTATGATAGTAAATATGAAAAAGGTGTCAGTGAATTCACCTTAAAAAATGAAAAAACCAAAGAGGAAACCATTGCATGGAAAGCAGAAGGAACCGAAAACATTATATTAACTTATGTTTATGATAAAGATGTAGTAGTTAACGAAGCCAATATCCAACCA
Organism: uncultured Clostridium sp.; assembly: GCA_948472955.1. Classification (GTDB taxonomy): domain Bacteria; phylum Bacillota; class Clostridia; order TANB77; family CAG-508; genus CAG-269. The sequence continues at coordinate 1,241 of CAOKVW010000015.1, forward strand.
CAAATAAAAATCACACTATATAACCAAAAGGAAATTGATAGTACCTCACAAACTGATTTCAAGCAAGAAGAAAAAGATGCTGTCATAGAAATAGCAGCAACCAATCAAGAAAATGAAATTTATAAAGGAAAATTAGTAGCAGGAATTGACAGACAATATGCAACCAAAACAGCTGTAAAAGTTAATTTAGCTCAAATGGTAAACGAAATTACAGTACAAGAAGAACCAAGTACTTATACCGTAAATGAAACAGAAAATATAGCCAATATCTTTTATGTTCAAACAGCTGTAAGCAAAGAACAATTTGACAGAATATTAGGAGAAAATGGAGTTATCACAATTACCAACCAAACCAATCAAGTAATAGGAACCATAGATGCCAAAACGCAAGCAGATGAAAACGGAAATATTGTAATTCATTATGGTGATAGCCAAACACAAGCAATCAAAATCCAAACAACAGCACCAATTGCAGAAGGAGTATTAGAATTTAATCATGTAAAAAATAGTAAAGAGACGCAAAAACAAATCGTAAAAGAATCATCTCGTATTCATCATGTTATTTCTTATCAATATAATCAAGGGCTAGTCAATCAAATAGAAAATAATATTGCTTTACAAAACACTGTAACAGAAAGCAAAATAGCAGTAGACACAGAACAATTATCAACGGTTATTGGTAACCATATTAAGATGAAAATCACATTATTATCCAATGAAGAAAAATATGATTTATTTGAGAACCCAAGATTTACGATTGCTTTACCACAGCAAGTAGAAAACATTCAAATAACCAATATCAGTAAATTATACGATGATAACAACGAATTTGGAGATAGTGTAAAATATGCTATTAATGGCAATAACATCAATTTAGTTTTAGACGGAAAACAAACTAACTATACTACAACAGTGGAAGGAATTACTCTTGTAATAGATGCACAAGTACAAGTAGGTAAAACAGCAGCAACCAATGAGGAACAAATTGTAATGACATACCAAAATAACAATGCAGTAAGTTATGCTAACAATGCAACAGCCAGTACGCCAATTAAAATTACAGCACCAAAGGAAATCACTGCTGTTAACAGTATTCAAGAACTATCTGTAGAAACAATAGGAGAAGAAGAAAAAACAGAAATCATGATGCCAAAAGGTGTGCAAGCCAAACAAGTACAAGCACAAATGGAAATCATCAATAGTAATGTAGCAGATATTAGCAATGTTAAAATATTAGGAGATTTTCCAACTGATGATAGTCAAAACAATATGGGAATAGCAATTACAAGAGGAGTACAGGTTACAGGAGTTGAAAATCCAAAAGTGTATTATTCAGCCAATGAAAATGCAACAGATGACTTGACAGATGCACAAAATGGTTGGACAGAAGAACTAAATGGTGTAGAGGCAAAAAATTACTTAATTTTACTAGATAATGTAGCAGCACAATCCAGTGTACAAGCTAATTATCAAATGGCAATACCAGAAAATCTAGAATACAACGAAATGGCAACAGAAGGCTATTCTGTTAATGCAACCAACAGTCAAACAGGAACAGAAATGAATGTTTCTGCTACTAGAATTGCTATGCAAACAGGAGTAGGACCAAAAGTAGAATCACAAATATACGCTATGGTTGGTGCAGATACGTTAAAAGAAAATGATGTTGTAAAAAACGGAGAAGTTATTAAATATCAAGTAAAAGTTTCTAACACAGGAACAGAAGATGCAACCAATATAGCAGTTATCGGAAAAATACCAGAAGGAACAACTTTTGTAGAGCCAATGAAACATTATCAATATACAGGAGCTGCTTATTATCAAGAAAACACAGAGGTAAAATCTCATACAACAACAATAGAAGGCTTAAAAGTAGGAGAGTCAAAAGTAGTAGAATATGAGGTAAGAGTGAATGCTAATGTAGCAGCTGGAGCGAATATAACAAATGAGACAGAAGTACAATACGGAGAGGCAAAAACAAAGAGTACGATAAGCAGTAAAGTAGAGGCTTCTAATGTGAGAGCTAGTGTAAAACAAGTGACAGAATATCCAGAGGGAATTTATGTAGGAGATTATCTTAAATATTTTGTTATTCTTGAAAATATGTCCAATGCAGAACAAAAAGATGTAGTGGTTCAAACTAATTTGTCTGAAAGTGCAGAGGTACAAAGTTTAAAATTAGTAACAGGTATGGAAGTGAATGATTTATCTACAGGAGGAGAGGTCGTAGAAATAAATGACTCCGTAGATAAATATAGTGATACTACAATGGAAGAAGACGAAACGAATTACGATGATGAAATTATGAACGATGCAGAAGAAATAGAAACAATGGAAGAAAATGATGATGATGATGATGAGATAGTTGACAACAATGAAGTACCATTAACGTATCAAAAAGAGTTGAATATTGGAAGTTTATCTGAGGGAGAAACAAAAGTATTAGTATATTCTGTAAGAGCAAAAGCAGTAGGTGACTTAAATATGTCAGTAAAGGTTAAAGCAAATAATCAAACGAATCGCTCTAACATATGGAATGATAGGATACACAATTATGACATAAAAGCTAGTATGACGACTAATACAGAATCTCAATTTGTACAAATAGGTGATGAGATTGATTATATCATTTCGTTAGAAAATACCGGTACAGGAAATGCTAACCCAATTAAAATAGTAGATGAGATTCCAATTGATTTGGAAATTCAGTCTGTTTTGGTAGATGGAAAAGAAATAGATTTTTCAGAAGATTCCAATAAAGTTAACATTTATACCAGTGTAAAAGCAAAAACTAGTGCTAAGATAGAGATAAAGACCATTGTAGATTATCATGAAGAGGCAGAACCAAAAACAATTACTAATTCAGCAAGTGTTGAGGTAGACGAAAATGTAATAGCTACTACACAGGAAATTACGCATATCATAAAAGGAACTGGAACAGTAGCAAATAATCCAAATGGAACTGCTTCAAATAACAATACAGGTAATAACAATAATACGCAAAATACAACACAAAAAAATCATATGTTAGCAGGTGTTGCTTGGCTTGATTCAAACATAAATGGTGTAAAAGATGAAGGAGAGCCATTATTAGCTGACATAAAAGTAAAATTACTAAATGTAGATACCAATGAAATAGTAAAAGATGCCAATGGAACTGAAATAGCAACTGCAACGAATTCAACAGGTATGTATATTTTACAAAATGTTCCAAATGGTAAATACATTGTTATTTTTGAATATGATACAACCAAATACGGATTAACAACTTATCAAGTAAGTGGTGCTCCTGATGGTAAAAATTCTAAGGCTGTTATGAATGAATTAAATAGAAATGGTGTTACATCTAAAGTAGCATCTACCGATATTATAACAATTGGAGATACAGATATATCTAACATTAATATTGGATTAATTAAGTTAGAAAATTTTGATTTAAAATTAGAAAAATATATTAGTCAAATATTAATACAAAATTCATCTGGAAGCACTGTTAAAAAATATAACAATGCGGATATGGCAAAAGTAGAATTAGATGCTAAAAAAATAAAAGGAAGTACCGTATTAATAGAATATAACATTATTGTTAGCAATGTAGGAGAAGTAGATGGTTATGTTAAAAAAGTGGTAGATTATATGCCAAGTGACTTGAAATTTAGTTCTGAATTAAACAAAGATTGGTACCAAACCAATGGCATGTTGTATAATGCAAGTTTAGCCAATGAGAAAATTGCAGCAGGAGAAGCGAAAACCATTACTTTAATACTAACAAAATCTATGACAGAAAATAATACAGGTTTAACGACAAATGCGGCAGAAATTGCAGAAGATTATAATGCATTAGGAATCAAAGATAGCAATTCAACACCAGGGAATAAGGCAGAAGGAGAAAACGACATGAGTCGTGCAGAAGTGATTATTAGTATCAGAACAGGTGGTATGGTATATATTTCTATTATAATTATTATGATAATGATTGGAATAGTAGTAACATTTGTAGTGATAAAGAGAAAAAAACAAAATGGTGAAAATATCATATAAGAAAGGAGGGAGAAGGAATGAAAGTAACAAAAAAGATAATAATTATATTAATAGTACTAGTTGGAATGTTGATTTTAGGGATGTCTGAAGTAAATGCTCAAAACTTACCTAAAAGTGGTGGTAAAGTTATTATAAGTGACTTAAAGAAGAATGCTGCTAAAAATAATAATAGATATTTTATAGGATATTCTCAGGATTATCTAACATGTTCTAATTTGCATTGTGCACAGCACGGACAGCGTTTATGGTCTTCACGGTACATATTATAATATGATAGCTTATATTCATATTGATGATAATACAGCATGGAGAATGAAATATGATACAACAGACAAAAAATGGAAAAAAGTTGGAAATGGGAAACAAGACCCTAAGAATCGAAAATTAGCAGCTGGTATAGCTACTCTTGATGCAAAAGATCGACAACATTTTTTATGGGGCTATTTAAAGATTTGGATTGATGGAACTGATGAAACAGAAGGAGTTGGCAAAAAATTTCTTAATGGAAAATTATCGGGTTTTGCTACTAAAAGTAATACGGACGATTATAACGATATAATTGACGATGTGGAAGATGCTGTGGGTGATATAGAAGGAACAGAAGAGGATTTTAAACTCCATGATAGTGAAGAAGAGATTAAAAATATAAAACTTGGTAATAAGGAGTATATTAGATATGGTCCCTATAAGTTAACTGGTATTCCTGCAGGGGAGAAGTTAAAAAGTTTCAAAGTGGTAGACCAAGACGGTAATGATATTGATTTTAAATTGCAGACGTCTATTTCTAAAGAATTGAAAATAGTTAATAAGGAAAAAATAAAGAACAAAAAGAAATTTTATATTTGTATTCCAAAAGATTCTAACATTACTAAATTTAAGGCAACTATAAAAGCACCAAATAAAAAAAATGAGGTTTGGGCTGATATCTTTTTCTTAAAAAGTGAGAATGAATCTTGGCAAAATTTAGTTGTTACACAAGGTGAAAAGAAAGATAAACCAGAAGGGGAGCCGTTAGAAGAGGTAATTGAAAGAGACATACCAGGGCACGGAAGAATTACAATACAAAAAATAGATAGAGATGATGGTTCTCCTCTATCTGGTGCTCAATTTGTTATTTGGAGATACTATTTAGATCCCAACGGAGGTCACAGATGGGCTCAGGTACCAAGTGGTGAGGAATCGTATATGGAATATATAGCTCCTGATGATGCTAGAAGACAATATAAGGATGGAAAAAATACAGCACCTGAGGACCCTAACAACAAATGGTGCTCACGTCAGTATGTTAAAAAAACTGAAAGTGGATATGAGTATGTAAAAACCAGTATAGATGACATAGTTGACAGAGTTTATAGAGAAGATGGCGGATATGACGTTATAGCTATAAAAGATTCAAGTTATATATTTACAACCGTATCAGGTGAAATAGGATTAGATGATTTTGAATGGAATGGCGGTTGGTGGTATTGTGCATCTGAGATAAAACCACCAGATAATTATAAAATTGTACCAGATGAACAACAAAAGAAAAGACCAGATTGGTATATTAAGATTGTAAATGGTGGCGATGTCAATGTGAAATATGAGACACTCGTACCAAATGACGATTCTACTAAAACTACTATTGACTTAGTAAAAGTAAATTCATTAAATCAAGCAGAGGTAATAAATGATGTAAAATTTAGATTCTACAATGATGAATCTGGATGGCTATATGGCACAAAAGAAACAGGATATCGATATAGTATGGATGGTCCTGGAGATACATATGTGACAGGTAAAGATAATGGTAAAGATAATGGTAAAGAACAAAAGGGAGATGGTAGAATTTATTTAGAAGGTGTTAAATCTAGAGGAAAATGGACTTACTTTGAGGATCCTGACTCTTTACCATATGGCTACGATATAACAAATAAAGAATCAGGCTCATTCCAGTTGGAAGAAAGTTCAACAAAAGAAATAAAAGTTGTAAATGACCAAGTAAAAGTTAGATTGTCAGGTTTTGTATGGGTAGATCAACCTGGCGATAAGAGTCAAGATAAAACCAAGAACAATCATTTATTTAAAGAGAGAACGCAATCATTTGATGATAATAACGATCTTCTATTTGATGGTATTACGGTAAAACTAAAAAATAAAGACGGAGTGGTACAGACAACAACAACTGGACAATTAAATCGATATACAGAGGAAGGGCATAATGGACATGGAGAATATTTATTTGAAGATGTGCCAATACAAGATTTAGAGAACCTATATATTGAATTTGAATATGATGGATTAACTTATGAAAATGTATTACCATATAATAATTCAGAAGTGCAAAAATACAATAAGCCAGACAAAGCTTCAAAAGCAGCAGAAAGTACAAGACAAGAATTTAATAATGGATTTAGTGTTGTAGAAGGTAAAAAAGATGATCCAACGCATGGACAGACAAGGGATACTGGTGATAATGTTAAGCATCAATTAGACTATAATCTTAATAATGACGAGAAATATACGTCTAAACTAACTAGTCAACGGACAATATAATTCATCTGAAAATACGGGATATATAGAACAAAAAGATGTAGGAAAATATGTAATCCAAGCTAATACAAATACAACTGGATATAGTATAAAAGGTAATTTTATACCTGGAGAAGTGGAAATTAGAAATATTAATTTAGGACTAGAGATAAGAGAACAACCAGAAATGTCATTAGCAAAGGATGTAAACCGTGTGAAAATGACGATTAATGGCAATGAACATACTTATATTTATGATCAAAGATTTACGGATAAAGACCCGGAAAACTACTTTAATGTAGGTGTTAAATATTTCAATGAAGGAAAGAAGCAATATGCAAGACCTATCTATGAGTCAGATTATAAATATAAAAATACACAACAACAAGATAAAGAGTTAAAAGTATATATAACCTATGAAATAAAATTAGGAAATATTTCTAGTAGCCTAACAACTAAAGTTAATAGTATAGTGGATTATTTTGACAGTAGGTTTAAATTAGAAAGTGCAGGTACAGAGCTTAAAGAAAATGGAGACACAAATGGAAATATTGTATCTAAAGAGGGAACTACTGTAGAAGATAGTATTACCCAAAATGGAAGAACCTATAAAAAGGTTAAATTAGACAACAAACATACAGATAAGATAAAATCCCAAAAGCAACAAAGTATTTATGTACAGTTTAGTATAACAAGAGAGCAAGTTAGTAGGATGATAGAAGAAGACAGAGATGGTACAGATGTATTATACAATATAGCGGAAATTAATTCCTATTCAGTTTATGATGGAGAAAGTGGAAATGTATATGCAGGAATTGACAAAAAGTCTAATCCAGGAAACTGTACACCGGGCGATTCTAGCACCTATCAAAATGATACTGATACGGCTCCAGATATAGATTTGACAGTAGCAGACCGAAGGAAATTGAATGGTGCAGTGTTTGAAGATTCTCCTCTGGTAGATAAAGGTCAAGATTCAAGTGAAGTCATGACAGGAAAAGTTCGTCAAGGTAATGGCATATATGATGAGGGAAAAGAAAATAGCATTGGAGGAGTGAAAGTTACTCTTAAGGAAAAAGCTAATTCAGATGGAATGAGTTATGAGACAGAAACAGTAGAAGAAGGTTATTATCAGATTATTCAAGAGCCAATAGAAGAAGGAACGAATGACCAAGGCGAACAGAGAAAATATAAATATACACTAGATAAAAAAGAAAATAATGATAATGATGACCCAAATATACATTATTTGAGAGAGGGAGACTTTTATATAACTGATTTTATACCAGGAGACTATGAGGTAATTTATGAATGGGGAGATGATAATTACCAAGTACAGAATTATAAAGGAACAGTGTATGATTTTACAAGAGACCAAAACGATGATAAATGGTATAAAAAAGATAAAGACACAAAAAAGACCGATGCATTAGATGATTGGACAATAAGAGAAAATATTGATAATCAGATAAAGAATATTACTAAAGATACCAAAGAAAATATAAATAATGCTTATTCTGACGATAATAACGATGGAAATCCAATAACAGAAAAACAAATGACATCTACTACGCCTAAAATGAACATTACAGTAGAATTGGGAGAGAATATAGAAACAGTTCTAAAGGACGATGGAAAATCAGCTGACTATAGAGTTGAAAATATAGACTTTGGTATCATCGAAAGAGCAAAACAACATTTAGTATTAGACAAATATATTTACAAAATGAAGGTTACCTTAGCAAATAGTCATGTAATTGCAGATTTAACAAAAGACGAGGAAACAGGAAAACTTGTAGGAGAAAGCAAAGGTGTTACGCATATGCTACCACAACCAGGTATACAGCCAGCAAATGGATTTGCAAAACTAGAGCTTGACAATGAGTTAATGCAAGGAACTAAGCTAGAAGTTACCTATAAAATAGAGGCAAAAAATGAGAGTGAACTGGATTTTGTGGATGAAACATTCTACTTATATGGAATTAGACCATGGCAAGACAAAGACATAGTAACAATACGACCAACTAATATTGTGGATTACTTAGACAAAGGCTGGGCAGTTGACACAGAAATATATAAAAATGAAACAACGACTTGGGATATAAAAACGATGGAAACGGAAAATCTTGATGGTTCTAGTACAATAATTAGAGATTGGGTTAAAGAAACGGTTATTGAATATTTAGATGATACAATAGGGGCACAAACAATTTTGAATACAAAAAAAATGGCAAGTAGCGAATTAAAGCCTCAAGGCTCAAAGAATCCTAACTATAAAGACTCAGATGCTGTTGAATTAAATGCTTCAAGAGTATTAAGTACAGTAACAGACGAAATTTCATTAAACAATCATACAGAAGAAATTGAAGTAGATAAAAAAGGTGGTAGAGACATAGAAACCATACCAGGTAATACAATTCCAGAATTAACAGTAGCACCACCACCAGGACCACCACCAGAACCGGATTTTGATACAGCTGAAACAGTAATTGTTACACCTGCTACAGGACTTAACTTAAATTACATCATACCAATTGCCATTGGTGTAACAGCACTTATCATCTTAGGAGTAGGAGTTATCATCATTAAGAAGAAAGCAATATAGTTATAAAACCATAAGAAGCGGAGGAAGCAAAACCTCTGCTTTTTTCCGTGTTTATCTTGCTTTTTTTGCCATTTTGTAATAAAATATAAGGAAATAAAAAAAGATATATGATAAAATGTCAAAAACTTTTTTAGTATAGATTACTAAAAAAGACAAAAACCACGAAGGACAAGTAGTAAAATAAGCCTATAAAAAGATAAGAGGTGGTAAAGATGTATCAAAATGAAAATGTAATAGAAAAAGAAAATAGCAAGCTTAATGTTTTTTCCAACGTATTTGCTATCAAAAATATAGTCTTATATATTATTTCATTTATGCTATCTATGGTAGGACTAGGAGGAGAATTTTCGGTCTTCAGTATCAGTATGTTAGGTGCGTGTTTTGCATCTTCTGTTCCAGCATTAGGCATTATTTTAGTATCGCTTATAGGAAATCTAATCAAATATGGGGTAGGAGGGGCATTAGGCTATTTCTTAACAGCCCTAGTACTAGTAGCAAATCTATTTATTGTCAAACCAATTTACAATGAAGAAGAAAGAAACGAAAAAATTAAAATCGGTAAAAATGTTTTTTTAGCCATTTTAATCGTGCAGGTCATAAAACTTGCTATATCAGGATTTACCATTTATGATGTATTATCAAGCATAACGGTATCTATTATTGGACTTGTATTTTATAAGATATTTGTTAACTCAACCGTTGTTTTACAGGACTTTTGGACCAAAAAAGCGTATACCATTGAAGAATTAATTGGAGCAAGCTTAATATTAGCCATCAGTGTAGGAGTTTTTGGAGATTTTCATTTATTTGGATTTGGGATTAAAAATATTTTAAGTATTTTAATCGTAATGATTTTAGGGTGGAAAAATGGAATTTTAGTAGGAACTACCACAGGTGTAACAATTGGCGTAACATTAGGAGTCATAACTGGTTCAGAGCCAATAATGATAGCAGCTTATGCTATTTCAGGTATGTTAGCAGGAATTTTAAATCGATTCGGAAAAATCGGCGTAGTGGTAGGATTTGCATTAGGAAATATAGTTTTAGCCTATGTTTCAAATGGATATACCGTAGAATTAATTCATTTTAAAGAGATTCTAATTGCTTTTATTGGATTATTAGCAGTTCCGAATAATTTACATATTGAATTAGAAGAATTTATGGGAAAAACAACGCTTTTACCAGTAACGCCAGAAAGAGCTTTAAATAGAAGCAAAGAGGTGGCAGAAAATCTAAATCAGGTATCAGAAGCCATACAAGAAATTGCTACTACCTATCATCCAGTAGAAGGAGCTTCCTATCATGCTAATAAGCAGATATTTATAGCAGAATTATTGAGTAATTTAGAATCCTATCAAAATAATATGTTATACGAAGATATGGCAAATACAGAAGGAAAGATAGTAAATGAGATATTCCAATATTTACTAGATAAACAGGAAATGGATAGACAAGCTTTGTTAGCAATATTTGCGAAATGCAATAGTTATATTGTTGGATTTGAGGATAAAGAAATTAGTGAGTATCTAGAGGAAAATATTTCACAAATGGTTCGCATGATTAATATTTCTTATAAAGTAGCAAAATCTGATTTTATTTGGAAAAAGCGAGTAGAAGAAAATCAGAAAAATATGGGAAAACAATTAGATGGTGTTTCAAAAGCAATTCAAAAGATGGCAAAAGGAATTGAGGAAGAAATCGAGAAAGAGGCAGAATATGCCAACCAAAAGGTAGAAATCTTAGCGTTATTAAAACAAAAGGAAATTCCTGTAAAAGAACTGTGCATTAAAAAAGATGGAAGATTTCAAATAGAGATATATTTAGATGAAATATTAGAAATGGCTAAAATAGAAATAATAGAAAAAATAGCAACACAGGTATTGAAGGAAAAAATCGTTTTAAATGAAGAAGCTACCATAGGAAAGAAATTAAGCTTTTTATCAGATGATAAATATATTATGGCAATTGGAGCAGCAGAAGGGACAAAGAGCAAGAGTGAGCTTTCCGGAGATGCTATGCTACAAATTAGACTAAAGGACGGAAAATACTTAGTGGCTATCAGTGATGGAATGGGAACAGGAACAAAAGCAAGACAAAGTAGTACACAAGCTTTGAGAATGTTAGAAAATCTTTTGTTATCTGGCTTTGACAAAAATATCTCATTAGATTTGATTAATACATCACTTATCAATCAAAATTCTGAAATATTTGCTACATTAGATATTGCCATTATCGACTTATATGCAGGTAATATTGAATTTATTAAAAGTGGAGCATGCCCAACTTATATTAAAAATAGTAAAAAAGTACAGATGATAAAATCGAATTCATTACCAACAGGAATGGTAGAGGCAGGTCAAATTCAAACTTTTGATAAAGATATTAATGCTGGAGATATTATGCTAATGTGTTCAGATGGTATCTTAGATGCTAATATTGAATATAAAAATAAAGAATTGTGGCTTAAATATATGTTAGAAGATATTGAGACAAATAATACTAAAAAGATTGCAGATTTGATTTTAAAGGAAGCCATTGATAATAATTTTGGTGTGATTAAAGATGATATGAGTGTTATGGTATGTAAATTTAAACAGAAAGAGATGGCATAGTGCCATCTCTTTCTGTGAGTTTCCTTTTGGAAGAACTCTCCTTAGGATTTTGCTTATCGAAAAGTTACTTATTGGCTATGTTTACAGAACCGCCAGAAGTTCTTCTTACCTTGATGCCAAACCCTCCTGAACAGATGGGCTTTTTGGCACCTTTTTTGATGATTAGTCGTTTTTTTCCGGTTTTGGAAGAGATGATGTATCCCCTTCCCTTCTTATCACCAACGTAAAGGTTTTTGCTTTTCCTGATGAAAACAACATACCTCACGTTTTTTACCGTACCTTTTCGCTTACCTGCTTTCCAGATAAGCTTTCCTTTTTTCAGGGAGTATTCAACGATTGTCTTATCTCTTTCACAAAGGGAACGTACGGTTACGCCCTTTTTCTTGCTCTTTTTGATTTTAAGAACAAGCTTTTTGTTTGGATGTGTAACAACAGGTTCCGACGGCTCCGCTGTCGGAGTAGCTGTTGCAGGCATTTCTGTTGGCTTGGTTATTGGAGTTGCCGATGGCTCCGCTGTCGGAGCAGCCGTTGCAGGCATTTCCGTTGGCTTGGTTATTGGAGTTGCCGATGGCTCCGCTGTCGGAGCAGCCGTTGCAGGCATTTCCGTTGGCGTCGCTGTAGCCGTTGGCGTCGCTGTAGCCGTTGGCCTCGGCGTTACCCCTTTAGGCACATACAGAGGCTCGACAGGATTGTCGATTTCAGCTGCCTCCTTCATTTGTTTGAATGAAGGTACTGGATAGATATCACCGGAAATGCTTTTATATCCGATGACGATGGATTGTTCGCCCTCACCCTCATAGACCAAAGACTCAATGCTATGCATATAGCCCTCGGAATTGTTAGGATTCGGCACTAGGCGAAAATGAGAGTTGTCTGGCGTTAAATCGTAACTCCACCAAGTTACGATTTTGTCTTTAGATAACATATGGATAACCCCATGGCTATCCACGCCAGCGTCCAAAGCGCTTGCCCCATTGTATATTATGTCGGGGCTCTGGTCCCCGACCTTTAACAAAAGAGCGATTTGGTCGGCAATTTCTTCCGACAAAATCAAACTCCGTTCTACTCCGTCTACAGAGCCTGTATATTTTTTCAATATTGGCTCTGTTTCAGAAGGAGAAGGAGTGGGAGAAGGTGTCTCTGGAACATAAGACGGCTCTGAGACAGAGATCCCTGAGCCATCGATTTCCCTCATCTCCTCGAAGGAGAGTAAGGGATGGGTCATCCCAGAGTTATCCATATACCCACGGACTATAGCCTCTCGGCCCTCGCCTTCGTAGACTAAAGAGGCGACATTCTGCAGGAAATCCATCGGATTTTCCGGGTCCGCCAGTAGAGTAAAGCTAGAAATCTTGCTAGTGTCACCACCAGCTAATTCATAGCTCCACCAGGCAATCCACCCAGCAGCTTTGTCTACGGCCCAAATAGTGCCGTGACAGTCGAATCCTGCGTCAATATCCCGACCAAAACGCACAGGCTCTTCGTCGCCTATCTTAAAATAGGCAATGATTTCGCCAGACTCTTCGTTCTGGGTCAGGATGGTGTCACGTTCTACTCCACCCACAAACCCGGCGTGTACTTTCAGCACCGGATCTGGAAAATTGTTAGCTGCTTTTGCTGTATTGGGCGATAACATAAGCCCAAATATCAGCAGGGTTGCCAAAACAACCCGGAATTTCTTATGAATCCTCATAAAAAATCCCTCCTTTCTTGTTTTTCTTGCAATCGCAAGTTGTTAGCAAAATCCTAAATTTTCCCACAAATTTCAATGGAAAATTGACTTTAATTATACCATATTTTTCAAGAAGAATCAACATAATTCCCTTAAATTTCCTAAAATTTTCAAATTTTTTCCTATTGAAATAAAAGTCGTTTTATGATATATTGTGGATATTAAGGAGGGACAAAGATGAGCAAAGGGAAAAGATACGAAGAACCAAAATTAAATCTAAAAAAAGTATTTGCAGTCATACTAGCATTTATCGTTGTCATCATGTTTATTTTTATCATCAAAGGAATATTAACCAAAGATAAAGAACAAGTCAAAATAACCAGCAAAGACTATGTTGTTATCTTTCAAAATAACAAATGGGGAGTCATGGATTCCAACGGAAATCAAGTCATAGACCCATCTTATCAAGAAATGATAACCATTCCGAACAAAAAAGAAGACGTATTTTTATGTATTTATGATGTCAATTATCAAACAGGAGAATACAAAACAAAAGCATTAAACAGTAAAAACGAAGAAATATTGACACAATACGAACAAGTAGAAGCAATTTCGAATCAAGATGCCAATCAAAATGTATGGTATGAAGACAAGGCAATAAAAGTAAAAAAAGACGGCAAATATGGAATCATAAATTTAGAAGGAAAAGAGCTAACACCATGTCAATACGATAATATCAGTGCAATAGAAGGAATGAAAAACGCACTAAAAGTTGCAAAAGACGGCAAAGAGGGAATACTAAATAACGAAGGAAAAGAAATTTTACCAATGCAATATACAGAAATTACAAGCTTAGGAAAGGACAATAAAGAAGGTTTTATCGTAAAAGGCGAAAATGGAAAATATGGTATTGTAAATTATTCGAACGAACCAGTCATAGAAGCCAAATATGATGAAATTTCCAAAGTTTATGGGAATGACATGTATGTTGTAAAGCAAGCAGGAAAGCAAGTTTTAGTCAAAAAAGATGGCACAGAGGTATTAAACAAAGGATACGACGAAATCAAAGAGATTTTAAAAAATGCTGAAAATGGAATCATCTTTGTAAAAAATGGTAAATATGGGGTTATGAAGACATCAGGAGAAGTAACAATCGATGCCCAATATGAGGAATTAAAAGAAGCAAAATCAGGAATCTTCCTAGCAAAGCAAAATGAGAAATATAGTATAATCGATATCGAAAAAGCAACTAAAGTAGAGCCAAATTATATTTCTATTACCTACAATGAGAAAGCAGATTTATATATAGCAGAAAAAGAGGATTATAGCAATGATGTAATTGACGCCACTTTTGCGATTCGTCAATCAGGAATTTTAGTTGATTCCGATGATGAGAAAGGGTATATTGAGCTAAAACAAGGAGAAGAATATAAATATTACAATTTCAAATTCGAAGAAAAAAACGTAGCAGAAATCCATCCAAGTAATACCTTATTTAAAAGCAAAAAAGACGGAAAATATGGATTTGTAGACAAAGACGGAAAAGTAGTAGTAGATTATCAATATGACGATGCAACAGAACAAAATAGTTATGGTTATGCAGGCATAAAAAAGGATGGAAAATGGGGTTCTATTGATAATAAAGGAAATATTACACAAGAACCAACTTATGATTTAGAAGATTACTTAAAAATTGATTTTATTGGAAGATGGCACTTAGGAAAAGACATCAATATGAATTATTACAGGGATTAGAGGAACGTCCCTTTATCCCAGAAAGGGAATTTTATGGAGCTAAAGACAAATTATCAGTATACGTATTTTATTCATCCTTTTGTCATTAAGGACAGAAAATATCAAAAATACATACTGAAAATGTTAAAAGATAAAAATTGCAGTTTGAAGGTTTTCCAGAAGGAAAAAGATTTAAAGTTATATAAATATTTTTTACCTAAAATTAGAGAATTTTTATTCTCTAGTTTTAGTTATGGAAGTGCTAAAATGAGAAAATTAGAAGAGTTGCCAATAGAAACAAGAGCCGCTTTATTAGCCAAAAATCCGTGTAATATATTTGAATATACGATAAAAAAGGATATACAGGGAAAATTAGAACAAAGAAATGGGATTTTTTTCAGTATTCAAAAAATAGAAATTATATGTTTTTCAACAGGAATATGCTTTTTGTCATTTAAAACTAACATAGAAGAAGATACAGATTTTAATAATGTGCTAAATTTTAATTACAAATTTAGAGATAGTAATAACCAATTAGCAAATTTGGAGAATTATGATAATATACGAATACAAACAGATAGTTTTGCAAATGCTAAGACGCTTCAAGATTTTATCTACGGAATCACAGGTTCTAATGTACAAGCTACTAGACTTAATATAGATACAGAAAGATTTTTGACGTATTCGTATGTATGTGTTCATCAAGATGCTTGGAATAGCATGAAACATTTTGACGGGATACAATATCAATTTATCAAATATGCCAATATTTTGCCAGCAGATAATAGCAGAGACTATGAATACGAAAATGTTCAGACTTTTTCTAAGTGGAAATATGCTAAACTAGGACTAACCAAATTGGGTATGACATTATTCTCTTCTAGTAATGACATTAATAATTACACCATTTTGCCACAAGAATATGAAAATCAATATTTTTATACCTATATTTTTAATTTGTATCAAAAAATATATTTGAAAAAGATAGAGTTGGCTTTTAAAGATATTACCAAAGTAAAAAAGGCGAGAAGGAAATTTATAGATTTTACAAAAAACTTATGGATACAGGAAATTACAGAAGATGAAACAGGAACCTTATTAAGTGATAAATTGCAAGAAATATTGGAGTTAGATAAATTGTATTATGAGGTTAAAAATAAATATGATATATTATACAAAGAATGGAACATCGAGAAACAAAGAAAAGTTACTATCGTAATTGCAGTGGTATTAGTTATTTCGTTGTTATTCAATATATTAAATTTTATGACCTTTATGCAAAGGGGAAATTAGCCAAAAAGGAGAAGAAAAACCATTGAAAATTTGTTGTGGGGCAGATATCATTGAAATAAAAAGAATTCAGGAAAGTATAGAAGATGACAAAACAGGGAAAGCATTTGTAAAGAGAATCTATACGAGAAAAGAAATGGAATATTGTGAAAGTAAGAAATCTCAAAAGTATCAGCATTATGCTGCTAGGTTTGCTGCCAAAGAAGCAACTTTTAAGGCTATTTCCGAGCAATTAGAAGACAAATATTCCATTAGTTGGAAAGATATTGAAATTATCAACAATGAGCAAGGAAAGCCAAAACTGAATATTGTGGGAATTCCATTAAATGAAATAGAAGATATGGATTTAAGTCTATCTCATTGTAAGGAATATGCAGTAGCGACAGTGACAATATTAAAAAAGTAAAATAAATTAGGAGGTTTGGATGGAGCTATTTGATAGTCATGCACATTTGGAGGACGAAAAGTTTGAACAGGATAGAACACAGTTAATACAACAAATAAAAGAAGCAGGAATCACTCGATTGATTTCTGCTGGTTATAGTTTAGAGAGTTCCCAAAAAGCAAAAGAGTTAGCAGAAAAGTATGATTTTATTTACACCACATCTGGTATTTCTCCTAACGATATTCCACAGACAGAAGAAGAATTGTGGATTATGTTACAAGAAATCAAAAAAATAGCAGAACAAAATCAAAAAGTAGTGGCAATTGGTGAAATTGGTTTGGATTATCATTGGAATCAAGATAATAAAGAAAGGCAACAACTAGCTTTTATCCAACAAATAGAATTAGCCAATGAACTGAAATTGCCAATTGTAATTCATACCAGAGAAGCAGTGATGGATACCATTGCGATATTAAAGAAAAATGAAGTGGCTCAAAAAGGGGTATTTCATTGCTGTCCTCTCAATCCAGAGCTTGTGAAAGAAGCCTTGAAATTAGGGTTTTATATTTCTTTTGCAGGTCCTGTTACTTTTAAGAATTCAAAAAATGCACATGAAATTATTGCTATGGTACCAAATGAAAAAATGTTAATAGAAACAGATAGCCCCTACTTATCGCCAGAGCCTTTGCGTGGTAAGAGAAATGATTGTAGAAATGTTAAGTATGTGGCTCAGAAGATAGCTGAGGTTAAACAGCTACCAGTAGAGGAAATTGCTAACATTACGTATCAAAATGCCAATAAAATTTTTGGATTAAAATGAGGCAAAGGGGGACAATTGGAGACGTTTCCTTTTTGTCTTATTAGAAAAATGTCAGATTTTGCGGTGAAAAGTCTAGAAAAAGTATTGAGAAAAAACAGATTATGTGATTTAATAAGCTTATGCAATTATTTTTAAAATTGCAAAAAAACAACTTTGTAATTCAAATGAAATTCATTCAGATTTTTAATTTTTATTTACAATTTCTAAAATTTTATCATCTTATTAATAAATCCAGAGAAGAGAAAAATACAAAGTATACAAGAAAACAAGAAAGGAAGGTAGCTTTTACAAAAGGATAAAAAAGATAATTGCATAAAAGTAAAAATATACTGATTAGGTATTGAAAAGTAAAATTTAATTTAGTATAATAAAGGAGGAAATATGGTAAAAACAACAAAGAAAAAGCTACCTTTGACATCAGATATTGTATTTAAAAGAGTGTTTTCTAGAGAAGGGAATGAAGATATTTTAAAATCTTTATTAGAAGCTATTTTAGAAATACCAATTCAAGACGTCGTTGTTAAGAATCCAGAATTACCAAGAAATTTATATGATAGTAAGGCTGGTATTTTAGACGTTAAAGTAGAAATCGATAAAGATTGTTTATGTGATATTGAAATGCAAGTAAAAGATTTAGGAGACATAGACAAAAGAAGTGCTTATTATATGTCAAGAATACTATCAGATGGACTTAAGAAAAGTGAAGATTACATACAAGTAAAAAACACGATAGTGATAAATTTATTAAATTTTGAATTTTATAAAAGGAATAGTTATCGAAGTGTGGCACATATGAAATTTGAAAGAACGAAAGAAAATGAATTTATAGATATGGGTTATCAAAGAGAAGATGAGTTAGCAACTCAAGATTTAGAAATGCATTTTATAGAAATTCCAAAGTTTGTGAAGAAAAATCCAGAAGCCAATACTAGGTTAGAACAATGGTTATGGCTAATTGCGGGGAGAGAGGAGAAATTAGAAATGGCCAAAAAAGAGAATAAAGAAATAAAAAAAGCCATGGATATGATTGATGAGATGAGTATGGATGAAAAAGAATGGGAGCTTTATATGTCTAGGAAAATTGCCATAATGGATTATAATTCTGGAATGCGTCATGCAGAGGAGAAAGGAATAAAGGAAGGCAAATTGCAAACGGCAAAGGAACTTTTAAAATTAGGAATGAGTATAGAAGAGATTGTAAAGGTAACGAAATTAGAAAAACAAGAGATAGAAAAATTAAAGGAATAAATAATAGAGGGTGTGTATTTTTTAGTACACCCTCATTTTAAGTTTCTTAAAGCTTCAATTCTGTCTTCTATGCTAGGATGAGTAGACCACAAGCTAGAAGACTTTTTCTTTCCTTCCTTTGTATTCATTTTAAAAGGATTCACAATATACATATTAGCTGTTGCACTGTTAGCAGTAGCTAATTGATTATCATCTGCTTCTAACTTTTGAAGAGCAGAAATCAATCCCTCGGGATTACGAGTAAACTCTATGGCAGTCGCATCTGCTAAAAATTCTCTTTTTCGAGAAAGAGCAAGTTGCATCAAAGAGCCGAAGATGGGAGACAAGATAAGAAATACAAGTCCAATTATCATTAAAATACCATTTCCTTTACTGTTATTATCTCTATCATTATCAAAACCACCCCAGAATAGAGCACGTGAAAACATATCAGACAACATAACAATAAACCCTACCATAACGGAAACAATACAACTAAGACGAATATCGTAATTTTTGATGTGACTTAATTCATGAGCAATAACACCTTCTAACTCGTAATAATCTAATTTTTCCAACAAACCAGTTGTTACACAGATAACAGCATTTTCTGGGTTCCTTCCAGTAGCAAAAGCGTTTGGCTGGGGGTCGTCTACAACATATAATCGAGGTTTTGTTGATAAGCCAGCCGTTACCATCAAGGCATCTAGAATGTTTACTATTTTTAAATCTTCTTGTCTAGTAGCAGGTCTAGCTCTGTTTAAGGATAATACGATTTTGTCACTAAAATAATAGGAACCCCAAGCAGAAGCAATGGAAAAAATTAGGGCAAATACAATAGATAAAGTACCTAATCTTAAAGCATGACAAACATAATACACAATTACCGTAACAACTAGAATAAAAATAGTAACAATAACACTAGATTCTATTTTATTTTTCTTTATATTTTCAAACATTTTTAAATCCTTTCTGTGAGAGAAGGGACAATTGGGGACGTTTCCTTTGGGACATGGGGACGTACATTTTGTCCCTATCTAGCTATCTAGTTATTGATTAGAATAATAGATAGGGACAAAATGTACGTCCCCATGTCCCAAAGGAAACGTCCCCAATTGTCCCCCTCAGCTAAAATCTACTTTTACATTTTTTCTAGCTTCATCACTTTCTGCTTTAAATAAGTCACGAGGCTCAAAGTTAAACATACCAGCAATTATGTTAGATGGGAATGTGTGTAATCTTGTATTGTACATAGCTGCTGTATCATTATAAAATTGTCTAGAAAAAGAAATTTTATTTTCAGTATTTCTTAATTCTTCTGATAATTCTGAGAAATTTTGGTTTGCTTTTAGTTCAGGATAATTTTCAGAAACTGCCATAATGGTTTTTAAACTACTGGATAATTGATTATCAATTTCTGCTTTTTCCGAAATCGTTTGGGTATTGGCCCAAGAAGTTCTAAGTTCTGTTATTTTTGTAAAGGTTTCTTTTTCATGAGTCATGTATCCTTTAACGGTTTCTATAAAATTTGGTATTAAATCAAATCTTCTTTGTAGTTGCACATCAATTTGACTCCAAGCATTGTCTACTTTTATTCTTGCTTTTATTAAAGCATTGTACATACTAATGATAGCAATCACAACGATAATCACGATAGCTAATATAATCCAACCTATCATTTGAATTCCTCCTTTTTTCTTAATTATATTATATACAAATGTATCTTATCATATTATAGGAATTTATACAATAAAATTGTGGAATTTTGGTAATATTTTAAAATTATCTACATATAATATAGTAAAATGCCTGCGTCCGTAAGGACAAATTGTACGCAGGAAAAAAATTCTAAATTTGACAAAAAAAGAAAGAAATGTTATAATACATTTGTTGCCAAAAAGGAGGTAATGATTCATATGAAAAAAGAAGAAAGAGCGTCTATTTCCATCATGAAGATTATCTGCATTAGTATTATATTAGTTCTTATATCAGGAATTGGTGTAATGGCAGTTAATACAAAATTAAATGATGTAAAAATCATATTACAAAACGGATATGAAATGACAGCTTTAACATCTAAAACGAAAGTATCTGAAATATTAGAAGAAAATAATATTATATTAGAAGAAAACCAAAAAACAATACCAGACATCCAAGATGAAATAACAGCAGGACAGAGTATAAAAATAATAGACAAGTCTTATCAGGAAGTTCAAATTGCTAAAATATCAGAAGAAGGTGTACAAACCTCATTAGACCAATTATTAGAAAATTATGCACCTATTACAGAAAAAATCATAGTAGAGCAAGAAACGATTCCTTATGAGACAGTAACCAAGAATACAACAGAAGCAACAGAAGGTACAAATAATAAGGTATTGCAACAAGGAGAAGATGGTTTAAAAGAGATAACTTATAAAGTAAAATATCAAAATGAAGTAGAAATTGAAAAGATTTTATTATCAGAAGTTATTGTCAAAGAACCAGTCAACAAAATCGTACAAGTTCAAAAGAAAGAGACATCGAGAGCTTCTACTTTACCAAGAGCAACAGGAAATACTACAGCAGCAACAGGAGGAGCAACTTATAAAATAACAGCTTATTGCCCTTGTGCAAAATGTTGTGGTAAGGCAACAGGAAGAACTGCTTCAGGAACTAGAGCAACAGCAGGAAGAACAGTGGCAGCTTCTAGTCAATTCTCATTTGGAACCAAATTGAACATTGGTGGACATACCTATACGGTAGAAGATAGAGGTGGAGCCATTAATGGAAATAAAATCGATATTTACGTTAATTCTCATTCAGAGGCTTTAAGATGGGGAGTAAGGTATTTACCAGTTAATGTGGTTAATTAATGAAACAGATATAGCAAAACCGTTCTTTATATTTAAAGAACGGTTTTATATGTGTACGACAGGCATGTCATTTAACTAATCGGCGAAAGTCAGTAGTGGGGTATATATCACCAACCACATAGAGAAGCACAAGCTATCCATTGTGAGGTGGAAGTGAAGGAAATGTGTATCAAAATCTTGGCTCGATGAACAAAAACTTAATACAAAGGCTGTATAAGAGGGTAAGGCTACACAACAAGTTAAAGCCCAAAAGATATACCTAGCCTTATGCAGTAAATTAAGCGAGTAAAAGAGGAAAGTTAAACGGCTTATCCTGTGAGGTCTTGTAAACACTAGAAATAGTGGTCAAAAAAGGTTTGTCACAAGAAGTCAGCAGAGGTCATACTAGAAAGTTTTTTGAAGGACTGAACAATTTGTAGTGTTTTCACTACCATAAATTTAGAGATAGATAAAAGTTAGAATGTGTTAATGAGGAGAGTATAGGCGTATCCTAGAGGGTTACTTAAAATCAATGATTTATCTACGGAAAGGAAAGAGGAAACAGAATATGGAAATTTTAGAGAAAATCTTAGCAAAAGGGAACTTAAATAAGGCATACAAGAAGGTATATCAAAATAATAACAATAATAGAAAAGACAATAAAAGACGGAGGTGTAGTGTCATTCATAAGAAATACCTAAGTGCAGGAGTAATGGAAATGGGGTAAAAATGGAAACAAGAAAAGGCTATCAGTTAGTATGTAAAACAGACTGGATGAAATTTGCGATTAATATAGAAAAGCTAAGAAAAAGAGGACTAGTATTTCTACTAGACCAATATACAAAAGTACATACTGAATGTACAAATTGAACTGCTGTATGCCCGAACGGCACGTACGGTGGTGCGAGAGGGAATAAATAAAATAATTATTTATTCTCTACTCGATTATGGGAAAATTGTTTGCATTTTTTATATAAAAGTAAAAATATAAATGAAATTGTAATATAAATTTAATATAACAAAAAGAGAGATTACAATGTGACTTTCCGTAAGAGAATTTTTGATATAAAAAGTAATTTGCTAAAACTGATATTGATTATAAGATTTAAAAGGAGTAAAATAAATAGAGAGATAAGTACAAGGAGGTAGTATCATGACAAATGCGATGAAAAAAATAATAATTTTATTAGTTATATTTGCTTTACTAATACCATTTTTTGCTGGATTAAAAGTGGAAGCATCTACTACAGAATGGAATATATCAGCAGATTCGAGTAGTAATGTAAAAGCAATACTAGATCGTGCCAACAAGACGCTAACAATAGAAGGAACCGGAAAGATGAAGAATTGGTCTATTAATAATTGGCCCAATTGGTATGGTGCTAATTACGATGAGGATATACAAAATGTAGTTATAAAGGAAGGAGTAACAAATATAGGAAATTTTGCATTTGCAGGAAATCAGAGCTTGGTATCTGTAACTATACCAAGTAGTGTGAAGCAAATTGGGGTAGATACATTTAGTGATACTAGCCTTTCCATAATATTTTGTAAACCGGGTTCGTATGCAGAAGAATATGCCATTGAACATGTAATAGGATATAATAATGGACATACAGTAACAAGAGTGTGGGATATATCTGCAAATGAAGATAAAAGTGTGAAAGCAGTTTTAGATTCTAATACAAAAACCTTAACGATAAAGGGAACAGGAGAAATGAAGGACTGGGATAGCATTTCAGAAATTCCGCCTTGGAAAGGTGGGCAGCTAGTTAAGACGATAGACAAAATAGAGATAGAATTTGGAGTGACAAATATAGGAAATAATGCCTTTAGTTATTGTGAAATAGAAACAATAACAATACCAGGAAGTGTTACAAAAATAGGGGAAGAAGCATTTGAAAGTTCATCTTTAATAAATATAATTATACCCAACACTGTAACAGAGATTGCAGATTCAGCATTTGATAATTGTGCGGAACTTTCAACAATATTTGGTAATCATTTTGCATCAGAAGCTCACACATATGCCAATAATCATGATATTACATATTGTGATATAAGTGATACGCAATGGGATATATCAGGTGCTCCAAATAATAATGTACAAGCCATGTTAGATCCGAGTACTTTGACATTGACCATAAGTGGAACAGGAATTATGAAGAGTTTTGCCTTTAGTGATACTACAGCATGGAAAAATTTGAATAACAATATTAAGAAAGTAGTAATCAATGAAGGAGTAACCAATATAGGTTATAATGCTTTTTTAAAATGTAGTAATTTAGTGGCAGTAACAATACCAAGTGGTGTAAAAACTATAGGAGAAGGAGCCTTTTTTGAATGTAGTAATTTGACAAGTGTAATCATACCGGATACTGTTATAAGTATAGGAGAAGCAGCTTTTAATGGGTGTAGTAAGTTAACAAGTATATTCATACCAGATAATGTAATAAATATAGGAAATAATGCATTTGAAAATTGCAGTGATAATTTAGTAATTAAATGCCATAAAGACTCGGAAGCTGAAAATTATGCGAAAAAGAACAACATAAAATATGAATTGATTTCATATGAGTGGGATGCATCAGAAAATAAAGATTATTCTGTAATCGCGACATTATCCTATGACGGAACGTTAACCATTTCTGGAATGGGAGCAATGGCTGATGGAAATGCTTTACCAGCTTGGTATGATAAAAGAGAAGATATTAAAAAAGTAGTAATAGATTTATGTGTAACTAAAATAGGTTCTAATTCTTTTGAAGGTTGCTCAAATTTGATTAGTGTTGATATGATAGAAAATAGTAGTGTCAAATCAATTGGTAGTCGAGCATTCTATGGCTGTACTAGTCTACAAAGTATTACCATTCCATCTAGTGTTACGGCTATAGAAGAAGCATTTGGTAATTGTAGTAGTAATTTAGTAATAAGGGGATATGCAGGAAGTGCTGCACAGACGTATGCCAATAAGAATCATATTAAATTTGAAATAATAGGTGGTAGTGAAGAGAACATAAGCCCAGATAGTATAAGTTTAAGTAGTTCAAGTATCGTTTTAGACTTAGGAGGAACAAAAGAAATAGTGTTACGACCTACAATATTACCAAGTAATGCTAATGTGAATACAGGGATAACATGGAGTAGTGATAATTCTAATATAGCAACAGTAGATGCTACAGGAAAAGCGGTAGCAATAGGAGAAGGAACTTGTAAAATAATAGCAACAACAGAAAATAGTAAGACTGCTGTATGTAATGTAACTGTAACAAAAAGTGGAGGGAGCGGTTCAGGAGATAAAGATGAGACAAACATAAGTCCAGATAGTATAAGTTTAAATAGTTCAAGTATTACTTTAGACTTAGGAGAAACAAAAGAAATAACATTACGACCTACAATATTACCAAGTAATGCTAATGTAAATACAGGAATAACATGGAGTAGTGATAATCCTAATATAGCAACAGTAGATGCTACAGGAAAAGTAGTAGCAATAGGAGAAGGGATTTGTAAAATAACAGCAACAACAGAAAATGGTAAGACCGCTGTTTGTAGCGTAACTGTATTAAAAGATGAAGGAAATGGTTCAGGAAATCAAGGAGGCTCAGGAAATCAAGGAGGTTCAGGAAATCAAGGAGGTTCAGGAAATCAAGGAGGTTCAGGAAATCAAGGAGGTTCAGGAAATCAAGGAGGCT
>CAOKVW010000016.1 GCA_948472955.1 uncultured Clostridium sp.
TAAAATAGTATCACTTTAACCATAAACATCACCACCCTTCCTACGAAGATTCGTATTTTAGGTGGCAAAACCACATCTGCTTTTCATCATTTCCTATGAATATCAATATACTATATTTATTTATAAAATACAAGCAAACAAAACAAATTTTTAATTTAGAAATCTTTACAAGCCTAATGAGTTATAACCAAATTATAACCAAAACGTATATCTCAACCCATAAAATCATTGAATTCAAGCCTTTTGGCTATACCTCCATTATAATCGGAATAATCATTGGATTCCTCTTCGTCTTCATAAAAATATAATCTCTTAAATTCTCTCTGGTTGTAGACTTAATCGTTGCCCAATCAGTAATGCCTCTTTCTTCACATTTCTTTATCTCATGTCTCACAACAGATTTTACATCATCCATCAAATTCTCTGACTCTCTTACATAAACAAATCCTCTTGAAATAACATCAGGACCAGCAACCACTTCTCCTGTTGCAGAATCCATCGTTAATACAATAACAATCAATCCATCTTGTGATAAATGTTGTCTATCTCTTAAAACAATGCTCCCAACATCTCCAATTCCTAATCCATCTACCAAAATTCTACCACTTGGAACTGAGCCAGTCAAGGTAGCACTATCTTGGTTGATTTCTAGTATTCTACCATTTGACATCATAATAATATTATCTTTATCAATCCCCATACTTTGTGCTGTTTCACTGTGGGCAATCAATTGTCTATATTCGCCATGTACTGGTATGAAATATTTTGGTTTGGTTAAAGCTAATATCAACTTTTGTTCTTCTTGACAAGCATGTCCAGAAACATGTATGGTTTCCAAAGAACTATATACCACTTCTGCTCCAATTTGCATTAAATCATCAATTACTTTGGATACAAATTTTTCATTTCCTGGTATTGGAGTTGCTGAAATGATTACTAAATCATTTGGTGTTATTTTTACTTTTCTATGGTCACCTGCTGCCATTCTTGTTAAGGCTGACATGGGTTCTCCTTGACTTCCTGTTGTGATAATGACTAATTGGTCATCTGTATAGCTATTCATCATATCAATATCAATGAATATATTATCTGGGCATTCAATATAGCCTAAATCCTTTGCTGTTTCTATCATATTAATCATGCTTCTACCACATACCGCAATTTTACGATTGTATTTGATTGCTGAATTCACAATTTGCTGTACTCTATGCACATTAGAAGCAAAAGTAGCAACTACAATTCTTTTCGTACAATGCAAAAATAACTTATCAAACACTTCTCCAATCGAACTTTCTGACATCGTAAATCCTTTTCTTTCCGCATTCGTACTATCTGACATCAAAGCCAAAATTCCCTGATTTCCAATTTCAGCAATCCTTCCAAAATCCATTGTCTTTCCATCAATTGGCGTATAATCTACTTTAAAATCACCTGTGTGCAAAATGGTTCCAGCTGGTGTAGTAATCGCTAACATAACAGAATCTGGAATACTGTGTGAACTTCTAATAAATTCTACTTTAAAGTTTTTCCCTAAACTTATGGTCTCGCCTTGCATCACTTCTATTAACTTTGTACTTCTTAATAATTTGTGTTCTTCTAATTTATTTCTGATTAATCCTGCCGCTAATCTTGGTGCATAAATTGGAATATTAATCTTCTTCAATAAATATGGCACACTTCCGATATGGTCTTCATGACCATGCGTAATAATCAATCCCTTGATTTTATCTACATTTTTCTCTAAGTAAGTAATATCTGGTATGACTAAATCGACTCCTAACATGTCATCTTCTGGAAAAGATAACCCACAGTCAACTACAATCATCTCATTTTCATATTCAAAAACGGTAATATTTTTTCCTACTTCATGTAAGCCTCCTAATGGAATGATTTTTAATTTGGAGGCTTTAAACATATTGTTATTTTTAGTGGCTCTCCTTGTTCTTGTAGAAGTTTTTCTCTTTCTCTCAACAACAGGTTTTTCATCTACTGTTTCCACATTTTCTCCTTTTTGTGTGGATACAATCTTTACTTTTTCACTTTTCGTATGATTAGTATTTCTTTTTTGGTATGGTCTTGTCTTTTTTCCTTCTTCTTGATTTTTAGTTCTTGTTGTTTTTCTTCCTTCTTGATAATTTCTTTTTACTGGTCTCTCTTTCTTTTCGTAGCTTCTCTTTTGCTTATTTTCTGATTTTTCTTCTGCCATAATTTCTCCTCTCTTTTCTTTCTTTTATTGGATTTTATTAATTTTAAATATCCCTTTCTATATATTTTTAATAACGTCAAAAATAGCTTGTAATATAACAAACTAATGAACCTAATTTATTTTACCCATATCAATATGAAAGTTTATTCTATTATGTAGCTTCCTTTTCTCTCCTAACTTACATAATCTAAACTTTTATAAATCCGTTCCTTATTATTATTTACATTATTTCTCTCTTAATACAAAAATCTCTACTTAATAATAAAATCTCATTCTCTAGCAACTAGTTTTGTTGCTACTTACTGTTTTGCATTATACTATATTTTTTGATAAAAGTCAAATTGAAATTTCTCCAAATTTTGAAAATTGTTTTTTGCTATTTTAAAAAAAAATATATAAAATCTTGAAAGTCCTACAAAAAATATGGTACAATGAAATAGGTTTACATATAGAATTTCAATTATCTAGAGGAGGAAAGCATGGAATATATACTTAGAATTCAAAATATGCTACTTAGCATTACAGATAAATCTAAATTAATACAAATGTTAGAAGAAGAGCTTACCAATATTAAAACTGTTTCAAAAGAACAGCAAATAAGTCAAGAAGAATGCAAAGATTTAAGAAATGCAAGAGCATTATGCGAAATTAATTTGAGAAAATTAAAAGGAAAGGATGAATCTTTGCCACTCTCTGAAGATAAAGAAGATAAATTTCTAGAAATATCTTCGCAACAAACGATTTCGATTTCAGAAATAAGTTCCAACGAGGAAAAATCTTTAGGAGAAAACACCTTAGAATATACAATAAATGATGATATGAACGGTTTTTCTATACCTGTATATTCAACTCCTCAAAATAAGAATTTGGAGTCTAAAATAATTGATGACATGGAACAACTCCCAGAAGAAGAAAATCAAATTGAAAGAGTTAAGGAAATTGAAGCTACAGACGAATTCCAAACACCATTTTCACAAGAAAGTTTCTCAAATCCTTCAGATTACAAAATAACTGATGATTTAAATAGAATTATTAAAATAATCCGTTTAGAAACGGCACAAAATAGCAGAAAATCAGAAAATTCAGATTTTGAAATAATTGATGATATGGAACAAGCTCGTAAAAGCGAAGAAGATACACAAGAAAAAGAAAGCATTGATAAAGACATAAACATTTATATCTCGGAAAAAAATGGTTTTGTACAATATACTGATAAAGAAGGCAAAAAACTTGAACTTTCTATTTCATTTATTAAAGAAGAAAAACCAAACACCTATAAAAGAATATCTATTAATAAAATGTGTAAAAAAATAGCTGGTAATAAAATACAAGGTGCTTACTTAAGCCATAAAATCAATCCTATCTTAATCAAGATTTTGGATGGTACCCGGAAACAACCAAATGATTTATGATTATATTGAAAGCATTCATAATCATCAACCACTACCTTTTAATTTGCATCATGATTTAAGTGGTTTAACTGAAATTGAAAAATGGAAATTGCAAAAATATACGAAATCAGAAAAAAAATGTAGAGCAGAAATAATAAAAGATAGTGAGATGAAATTATTATTTGAACAAAAAATTAAAAGAAATACAGATTTCATACCAAAAATAGATGGAAATCAAGAAAAAATAGCTGAAAATTATAATAATAAACAATTTGCTCAAGCCGAAGCAAAATTATCGATACAAGACTTTTTAGATAATCAAGGGTATGTAAAATAAATTTTGTATTGTCTAATTTGGTGGACATGGGGACTTATTTGATGACCAAAACTTTTTGGTTGGGACATTATCTACGTCCCCATGTCCTCAATATTAATTTTCTTGAGTAATAGCTCTACATTTTACAACTAATCTTTTATCCTTTTTTTTCGTACAAGTAATCAAAGTTACTTCCCTTTCTCCATTCGTATTCTGCTCTGTACAACTTAAATCTGTTTCAGCCACTTCGTATTTATCATATACCAAATAACTAACTCTTTTCCCTTTATTATCTAACAAATTTATTTTATCGTTATTTTCTAATTCTGATAATCTACTAAAAAATTGTTCATTTTTATAGTTATGTCCAACGATACATACATTTCCTGGTTCGTTTATATCTGGTCCGAATAATTTTGTAGGAGCAATTTTTAAATATTCTTCTGATGTTTCGTACACAATTGGATAATTTATCCCTATTTTAGGAATATGAATTTGACCTGCAACTCTATACTTTTCACCTTTTGAATTGACTTTCATATAAACTGCATTTTTTTCTTCTTCTGAATAACTTTGATTTTCTTTCGCCAATATTTCTTCATACTCTGAATATATTTCATCATATAAAGCCTCGTCATATTCAGATTCACTTTTAATTTTAAAAATCAATATGCTGGAACCTATGATGATTCCTATTAACAAACAACAAATTAACTTTTTTTCCCCTTTGTCCATTCGCATTTCTCCGTTTAAAAGACAGTTAGATTGATACCAACTGTCTCTTACCTTTCTATTTTGTCTAATTCTTAGTTTTTTTCAATCACTAATCCTATGATACCTATTATGCTTAATCCGATTAATGTATATAATATCATTACCATTGGATTTTGTTCTTCTCCTGTTTTAGGTAATACAGATAAATCAGATTCTGTATTTGAATTTTCTTGTGCTTTGTTGTCTTTTAAATTATCTTTTTTACTATTACTACTATTACTACTGCTGATACTATTGCTACTATTGCTACTATTATTATCAATAATTGTTAATTTTGTAGCTCCATTACTAGAAGCTAGTATATCTGCTCCTGCTGCTGAACCAGAGAAATTTCTTAAGGCAATAGAAGTTTCTCCTAATTTTGCATTTTCTTTTACTTTAAAGGTAATGGTTGCTATACTTTGTGCTGTATTGACTACTTTAGCATCTTTTGTATTAGATGTAATAAATCCATCTTGATAAAGTGGTGCTTCCCATTTGTTTGTACCATTTACGGATACATATTCTAGAACAGAAGAATCAAATTGAATTTCCGCAGTATAAGCACCAATTCCTTTTTCTGCACTTTCAATCGCAATATCTTTTAATCCAATCGTAACTGTAATGGTATCCCCTCTTTTAGCTTGTGCATGATTGATGGTTAAAGTTGTATGAAAACTATCCTTAACGGCATATACTTTAGTTGTACATACAACCAATAATATAACTAAGATGATAGAAATTATTTTTTTCATTCTTATCTCATTCCTTTCTTGGGCTCAAATCTGGTTGAAAAATAATTGGATATTTTGTATGCTATTATTTTTCAACCAATTCCCTATTTTTTCATTTCACTTAACACTAATCTCTTAATTAATAGCAAATCAGTCGCTGTTATGTTTCTATCTTTGTTAATATCTCCCGCTTTAAATTTCAAGCCTGTTAAAATCCATTCTTTCTTTTTAGCTGCTACTAAATGTCTTTTTACAAATAGAACATCAGTTGCTGTTATTTTGCCATCTCCATTTACATCTCCTATTTTATACTCGTCTGGTTTGGTTGGGTCTTGTGGTTCTCCTGGTTTTTCTGGATTCTCTGGATTTTCTGGTAAATCTTTAATCCAGTCTACTTTTGCTGTAGCTGTTCCCTTATTTCCTGCCTCATCTATAAACTCAAAAGTAAATTGTCCATTCTTTGTAAAGATATAGGTATCATTTCCCTTATTATTGGTGATTGTAATTGCTTCACTTGCTTTTACTAATCTGGCTATTACTTCTCCACTGGTTGATTCTTTCGTGCTGTATTCAATCTCTGCTGTTGGTGCTGTTGTATCAATCCAGTCTACTTTTGCTGTAGCCGTTCCCTTATTTCCTATCTTATCTACAAACTCAAATGTAAATTCTCCATTTTTTGTAAAAGTATAAGTATCTTTTCCCTGATTATTGGTGATTGTAATTGGTTCACTTTCCTTTACTAATCTTGCTATTACTTCTTTATTGGTTGATTTTGTAGTGCTATATTCGATTTGTGCAGTTGGAGCTACTTTATCAATCCAATCCACGTTTGCTACTGCTGTTCCTTTATTGCCTATAGGACCTACATAGTAGAAGGTATAGGTTCCATTTTCTGTAAATACATGTGTGTCACCATTTTCCAGTTTATTGCCATCTTTATCTACTATGGTTACTCCACCTTCATCAAAGGTTATGGTCGCTGTTACATCCCTATTCGTTAATTCCTTAATGTTATAGGTAATAGTTGCTACAGGTGGTGTTTTATCAATCCAAGTTACTTCTGCTATTGCTGTTCCTGTATTCCCTGCTGGTCCTACAAATCTAAATTCGTGTGTTCCATTTTCTGTAAATGTATGTGTATTTCCACCTTCTACATAAACATTTTCTTTGTCAAAGGTAATGGTTGCCGTTACATCTTGATTGGTGATATCATTTATGTCATAAGTAATCGTTGCATTGATGGCTCTTTTATCAATCCACCCTACTTCCGCTATTGCAGTTCCTTTGTTGCCTGCTTTATCTACAAATTCAAATTCAAATTCTCCATTCATTTCAAATGTGTAGGTGTTTTTTCCACCATTGCTTGTAATCGTTACTTCTTCTTCATTAAAGGTAATGGTTGCTGTTACATTTTGGTTCGTTAAATTGGTATTCGAATATTGTATGGTGCCAATAGGTGCCACTTTGTCAATCCAATCTACTTTTGCCACTGCCACACCTCTATTTCCTTCTGGGTCTATAAAATTAAATTCATGTTTTCCATTTTCTTCAAAAGTATGGGTATTTCCTCCTTCTACTGTAACTCCTTCTAAAGGATTACCATCTTTTGTGAAAGTTACGGTTGCTGTTACATCTTGGTTGGTTAAACTTTCTGTACTATAGGTAATGTTTGCTGTTGGCAAGTTTTTGTCTATCCAGGTAACATTCGCTGTTGCCGTTCCTGTATTTCCTGCTGCATCTGCAAATTCAAAGGTATATTCTCCATTTGCTGTAAAAGTATGAGTATTTCCATCTTTTACGGTAACATTTTCTTCATCAAAGGTAACGGTTGCTGTTACATCTTGATTCGATAAGTTGGTTGAACTATAGGTTATGGTTGGAACAGGTGCTTTTTTATCAATCCAGTCTACGGTTGCTGTCGTTTTTCCTATGTTTCCATAGGGTCCTTTAAATCTAAATTCATGGCTTCCATTTTCCGTAAATACATGGGTATTTCCATTTTCGATGATTTGACCATTTCCATCTATTATTTTAGTTCCTTCTCGATCAAAAGTTACGGTTGCTGTTACATCTTGGTTGGTTATCGTGTCTGGTGTATAGGTAATACTTGGTGTTGGTAAGGTTTTGCATATCCAATCTACTTTTGCCGTTGCTGTTCCTTTTGTACCTTTGTTATCCACGAATTCAAAGGTAAATTCTCCATTGTCTGTAAAAGTATAAGTATCCTTTCCGTCATTATTCGTTACCGTAATATCCGTACTTTTATTCACTAAGGTTGCTGTTACATCTTGATTGGTTAATTCTGTAATATTATATTGTATTTCTGCTGTTGGTATGGTTACTTTCGTTTTGTCTTCAAATAGATTCATCATAGCTGCTGAGAAGAAATAATCCATTGGCTCACCATCTCTGTCTCCATGTACACTATCACAAGATTTGGTACATTCTATTTTGACATATTTAGCTTTTTCTACTTTTGACATTACCAATTGTTTCCTATCATCACTTGCCACAAGTTCTGCTGGTGTTGTTACATCATATAAATTTTTGAAATTAAGCACTTCTGTCCAATTTTCTCCATCCATACTGACTAAAACTTTCCCATCTTTTGGGATTCCATAAGCATATTGTGATTTTCTTACATATTCTATTTTGGATAGGTAAATTGGTTCATCTAATTCTAAAACAATCCATCTTGGGTCATGCATAGTAGCCGTTGTACGGTTTGAATGCCACATGGTTGTTGGAAGCCCATCTACTGCAAATTCCGCTTCTTCTCCTCTACTTGGTACCGTAGTGCTTGACGCATTTACAGAGGTTATATGTTTGATTGGCACATATCTAGCTGTATTTGGTTGATTATCTGCTGTAAAAGTAAATTCTGCTGCTTCACTTGCCATTAACGTACTGGTTGCTTTCTTTCTAATAAACAATTTGGTATCACCTGGTACAATTGGCTCTTGTTCTTCATAAGAAGTCCAATTTCCTATTTTGTTTTGCATTCTCCATTCTAGTTTTGAGGTATCTCCCATTCCAATTAATCTGTTTTCTAAATCATTTAAATAAGCTGTTATAACCGGTAGCTCTTGTCTTTGAATGTCTATGGTAGACTGTTTGTTGGCATTCATTAAACGAATTTTTATTTTATTGTCTGGGTTAATTTGTTTTATTTCTTCTGCTGTTAATTGTTGTTCATTTCCTATTCCTCTTTTCCAAGTTGCTCCACCATCTAAGCTATATTCCCATCTTGAACCTTTAAATTCGTCTGTTAGCATAAGTTTTCCAGCGTTTTCTCCGTCAAATGAGAAAGTTCCTAAGGTTACTACTGTTGTATCTTCAAATAAATTGACTATAGCTAGTGAGGCAAACATATTCTTCGTATCCATTTCTATTTTTACATATTGTCCATAAACTGGCTTTTGAAAATTAATCGCATATAAATCGCCATAAGTCTCACAATTTTCTATTTGTCCTGCTTGTATCCATGTCTCGCCATCCATACTTACATAGACTCTAGCATTTCTTATATCATCTGGATCTTGTGGTCTACCTGGATATTTCTTTTGTATAAATTCTAAAGCTGACATATTTTTTGGTTCATCTAATTTTATCGCAACAAACGGCTTGGTTGGTTGTTGTAAAACATTTTGACCAAAATCCGTATGCCATAAAGTATTTAAATTTCCGTCAATGGCATTTGGTGCATAATATGGTCTTTTATTATCTTTTGACTCGGTAGAAAAACCTGCTATTTCTAAATGTGAGATTGGTATATAGGTTCTTTTATCATTTACTTCATCTTGGTTAAATTGATATTGCACTGTTTCTCCCACTAAACGAGTACCTGTTGCAGCCATTCTAACAGATACGGTTTTATTTCCTGTTAAATCTGGTTCTGCATTTTTATACAAAGTCCATTGGTCATTTTCGTTTAATTTCCATTCCATTCCCGGAACAGCTGCTATTAGTTTGTTTTCCAAATCGTTTGCATATAAAGTACTTGGCAATCCGCTTGATGGTAAAATATCAATTTTGTATAGATTTTTTTCGTCATAATTTACTCCAACAAGATGGATATAAATATCATTTTCAGCAGTAAGACTCGCTAATTCTTCTGGTGTTAATTGCCATTTATGTTCTTGTCCTGCTTCAAAAGAATGCTCTTTCCAACTACTTGGGTTTTGTGTATTTCCATCAATACAATAATCCCAACGAATTCCCATTTCTTTAAAACGTTCTGCTAATACTATTTTTCCAGCGTCATCTCCATCAAAGGAAAAAGTAGCTATGCTAGTATCCATTTGTCCTAATAAATAGGTTGATACTTCCCTCGTTACACTTGGTTGATAGGTCTCTGTTGAATTATTGGCAAGTACTTTTCCATATTCTAAGATACGTTTTTGTAAAATAACAAATTGAGCTGAATACTCTGAACTTGTTAACTTTGGTTTAATTAAATTCGTTAAATTATACATTGGTAATGGATAACATCTTAAACTTTCTGCCATTTCTTCTGCTAAATCATACCAATCTTTTTCTGTTTTTGTTTCATTCGCACTATAGTTATTAATTAATCCATACCATGCATCCACATTAATTGGTAATTCTTGTAATGCTTTTCGATAGATTTCTTCTTGCTTTGCTGGGTCATTTTTATGTAAGTCTGCTGTCATAATAACTTTTTCTGATTTTTCATAAGCTTCTTCTTGATTCATAGCAGCTTGACTTAATAGTAAATAAGATGCTGCATATCCACTTACATACCTATCACTACCCCAACCTAAAGGCATTCTTACGCCCAATCTTTCCGTTTTTCCCGTTTGACCCCAGTTTGTAATAACATTATTTAGGGTCCACGCTCCATCTCCAGCATCATTCATGGAATAATAAGCAAATGCTGCATGTCCTGGTTGACCAACTACGGTTGCAGGCACGCCATGTGCACCACGGTTACAAGCTCCTTGTTTCGATATACCACCACAAACAGCTCCACCTTCTATATTCATCCATAATTTATAAACACCTGGTTTCCCATATTCTACGCCATATTTTGAGAAAATTCCTTTATATTTCTTATCATAGGCTTCTTTATTCTTTTCATCCCAATATTTGGGTTGATTATAATTAGGCCATATATATTTCATATAAGGATGTGGTGATAAATACCACATTTTGTTTGAATTTGCATCAATAAAACTTTGTGTATATTCATTCAACCACAATATTTCTTGGTCATCAATAATACAATTCATGACATAACGCATTTCTTCTGTTGTATATCTTTCAAACCATTTGGCAAAATCTATTGTGTCTGTGAATCTCATGTTTCCATTATGATACAAATCTTTATAGATTTGATAACGTCTTACTGGGTCTGATTTATTTTCTGCATTTCCTGGTTGCATCCATAAAGCTACATCTACTGTGTGCGTTAAAGATAATGCCACTGCCATTCTTTTATATAGATTACCTAATGTATCATATCCATATTTAGTTGGTTCTTGTATGGTAAAATCATTTGCATAGTTAGCACGTAAATTGGATAATATCATGATAGACTTCATATAATTTTTTCCATCTGGATAACCACCAAGTACATATAGTCTAAGATTTTCTAAATCATTCATTAACCATTGAAGGGTTTCTCTATATGCAGTTTTATAGGTTGCTAAAAATTGTAGAACATCATATCCTGCATTATTAACAAGTTCTCTTCTTAATAAATTTTTTTCATATTCTCCTGTTATTTCTTGTCCTTCCTGCCTTCTCAAAATCTCATCATATTCAGCAACGGTTTTGATAAAATCAACGGTTGCCGCCTCTTCTGGGTCATAACCTTCTTTCCATACTTTTGCATCGCCATAACAAGCGTGGGCTGATGAAATTCCTCCACGTCCATAGGCTTCCAATTTTAAATATCTCTTTCCTCTTACATCTATCGTTACAAAACCTGCTTCTGTATTTCCCTTTTTATCAGAAGAATTACTTCCTTCTTGTGTCCAGTAGTCTTGCCCTTCTGCCATGGTACAGAATTTGAACCAAACAGCATTTCCTACATTTTCTCTTCCAGCATCTACACCATAATAGGTAGAAAAATAATCGTATTCAGACACATCAAAAATCAATTGACTATTGGCATGGGCTGATATCCCTTTAAAAAATGATTTCTTTTGCCCATCTACAATTAACGTAATCATACCATTATTTTTACTGGTATCTAAATTTTTATCTAATGTTATACTTCCCCATCCTACGGATGAATCAGACTCATAGGGTAGGTCTGATAAATACGAAAATTTCTCATCTTCGCCTTGCCCAGCTGCCCAAACTTTTTGGTTTGGTAGTAAAAATATGGCAAATAATAAAATAAAACTAAAAATTAATTTTAATAAAACTTTGGTTTTCTTCATTTTTATTTCATTCCCTCCTCAAAGTACAAACTAGTTAAAAAATTGTAATCATTTTTATAAAACTCTATACTATTATACAATATTTTTCGCATTATGTAAATACATCTGTTTCTTCAAGTTTCGATTTTTTGCAAGTGTGGGTTGTCATATATCATTTTTGCAACACTGCGTAAGCGACCAAACGAGCAAAGCGAGTGCGATTGGAGCAACCTACCATTTTAAAAAATTAGGAGGTTGCGACACACAAAGTGTAAAAAAATGATATATGACAACCCACACTTGCAAAAAACCGAAACTTGAAATCTATTTCATATAAATATAAGTATTTTATGAGATTATACAATATTTATGGTAAAAAGAATATAACGATATTGTTATATTCTTTTTACAAAAATATTACATGAGTTTCCCTAGTATTCACGAGATTTCTGTAATAAAATTGTTATGTTTTTATAGGTAATATCCACTTTTTTTCTTATAAAATACTAATGCTCCTAATATTCCTAATGTTAAAACAAAGCTTACTAGAACTGTTTTTATTATGGTTCTATCATTGGTATCCATTCCAGTTGCTATCATAATAATCATATTAGCTCTATCTATGTTATCATCTTTATCAATATCTTTGTATCCAGCTGCATTTGTAATTTCTGTTAAAGAAACCGTATTGGTTTTTTCTCCAAAGTTATCTTCTCCTTTTATCCATCTTAAAACTAATTCAATTTCTTTATTTTCTCCTGGTTTAATGATTTCATTTTTCAAGTCATTTGTGGTTAAAATTCCATCTGTATCTTTCCAATTCATTTTATTATCTTCTGGATAGTATTTATATCCATTTGGTATAATATCTGTTAAAGAAGATACTGTTCCTTCTATTTCGCCACTATTGCTAATTCGTATTTTATAAGTTATCTTAATTTCTGATGTATTGACTTTCTTTCTATTAATATCTAGTTTGTATATTTCATTTTTGTTAGTCAATGTCTTTCCGCCTTGTGAAATACCATTCATCTTTACATTGCTTACCCAAGTATCTACTTTTAGGTTAAACACTTGCTTTTTAAAATAATATTTTATGATTATTTTATCTTTTGTCATAGTGCCTTCTGTATTTCCTGTTCCTTCTACAAATTCATAATATGGTACATCTTTTCTTTGTATTTTATATTTATCTCCCACATATCCATTTATGATTTGTTTTTCGGAAAGTATATGATTGGTCTCTTTTTCTAGATATTGTATTTCTACTTGTGCTTTTCTTTTATAATAATATCTTACTTCTGTGACATTTGCTTTCATCTCACCTTTTGCATTTTTTGGTATTTCCAATAATTCATAGCCATCAAATTGTTTTTCTTTTGTTTGGTAGTTGTCTCCTTCATATCCTTTGATTTCTTCTTTTTCCATTTCTCTATTGGTTTGTTTATCAATATATTTTACAACTACTTTCGTTTCACGCACATAATAGTAAGTTACTGTTGTTACCTTTTCCCCCATGGTTCCATTGTTATTGGCTGGTAATTTAACTAATTTATATCCTTCAATCTCTTTTGGTACAATGCTATACTCATCTTTTACATTACCTTCATGTTTTATTTCTTCTATTACTTTACCAGTTGTTATATCAACGTATTTCTCTACAACTCCTTCTGACTTTTTATTGTAATAGTATTGTACTAATGTCTGTGTATTGTATGTACCATCTGGATTCTTGGTTATTTTCATTTTTCCTGTCGCATTGTCAGGTACTTCTATTAATCCATATCCTTTAAAGTCTTTCTTTTCTGTCTTATAATCATCATTTTCATGTCCATATATTTCAATATCCTCTGCTATTTTCTCACCAGTTATTTTATAAATATAGCTTACTTTTACACTTGCTTTTTTACTATAATAAAATTTAACTTCTATGATATCTTTTTTCATTTCTCCTTCTGCATTGGTTGGTGATTTGGAACTTAAATCATATCCTTCAAAAGTCCTTGATGCTATATTATATTTATCCCCTATTTTTCCATAATGTGTTTCACTATATAATAATTGTTGTGTATTAATATCTATATGTTTTTCAATTACTCCTGATGAAATACGTGCATAATAATATCGAATGACTTGTTCTGTTTTGGTAAAAGTACCATTTGGTGATTTTGGTGATTCTACTAAGACATACCCTTCTATATTTTCTGCACATGTCACAAAGGCTTCTCCTATTTCTCCCTTTTGTGTAACAGTTTTTAATATTTTACTTGTATTTTTATCTATATGTTGCACGGTTACCTTTGCTTGTTGTGCATAATAGTAAATTACTTCTATCACTTTTTGTGTCATTTTTCCTTTTGTATTATTGGTGCTTTCTACAAACGTATATCCTGTTATTTCCTTCTTTTCTGTTACATAGTCTTGTCCAATATATCCGTTTATTGTCTCTTCTTCGGCTAATTGTTTTTTGGTATCTTTTTCTAAGTGTTTCACAACAACCTTTGTACCTTTCGCATAGTAATAAATGACTTCTATATTTTCATCTGTCATAATTCCTTGTGTATTTTCTGTGCTTTTCATAAAAGTATATCCTGCTATTTCTTTTTGCTCTGTCTCATATTGTTTACCAATATATCCATTTAGTGTTTCTTCTGCTAATACAGTGTTTGTAGCTTGTTCTACATATTTAATATTTACTTTGGCAC
Source organism: uncultured Clostridium sp. (assembly GCA_948472955.1). Taxonomy (GTDB): domain Bacteria; phylum Bacillota; class Clostridia; order TANB77; family CAG-508; genus CAG-269. Next base: position 14,495 of record CAOKVW010000016.1, read on the forward strand.
TTTTTGCATAGTAATAAATGACTTCTGATTCTTCTCTTGTCATGACACCACTTGTCTTTCCTATAGTTTCTACATTGACATATCCTGTTATGGATTTTAATTGGGTGGTATAACTTTTGCCTTCATAACCATTTATCTCATATTGTTCTTTTTCTGAAATTATACTATTACTACTCTTTTCTAAGTATTTTACAATTACTTTTGTATTTTTAGCATAATAGTATGTTTTTCTTTGCGTATCTTCTGTATATTGTCCTGTTTTTTCTGTTGGTTCTTCTACTAAAGTATATCCCACAATGTCCTTTTTATCTGCACTTATATCAAATGTATCTCCTACTATTCCAGTCTTTTCTATTGTATCAGAAACTTCCTCTTTTGTGTATTTGTCTATATATCTCACAACTACTGTGCCTGGTGTTTTATTCATCGTATTCGTTATGGTAATTTCCTTTTGTGGAACTGTTTCTGTATTAGTGGATACCTCTGTTACATCTGTTAATTCCCCTATCTGCTTTTCGTAGTTAATTAACTCATCTTGATACATTTCTTTTTCGTCTGCGGTATAAACAATTTCCTTTCCATTGCTATCATATTGCTCCAATTGTGTAAATGTATAACTATTTTCTGTTGCTACTTCTATTTCTCCATTTTGTACAATTTCTCCTGTGTCTGCTTTTTTAATTTGTAATACCAATGAAGTTGGTCTTTTCTTATACAAATCATCTTGATCGACCCATACTTTGTTGACTCTAATGCTTATTTTTTCTTTTGGAGCTACGAATCGATTGGTAATTGTAAATCCGTCAATCGTTTTTTCATAGAATTTCAAATCCTCTTTATGTTGTTCCCCTGACAATACAGCTTCATCTACTGTGTAATGGATTTCATTTCCCTCGTCATCATATTTTGGTAAATCTTTAAATTCTATTTTACTTTCTGCTTGTTGTTTATTAACTGTTATTTCTTTACTATCTACTATTTTGTCATCTCTTCTTACTTGTATGATAAGCTTTTCTGGTCTTTTCTGTCTTTGTTCTTCTGTATCAATCCAAGATAATGTCACTTCTAAATCTCTTACTGTCTCTATTGGTTTTTCTTTTTCTCTATAATAGTAAGTAACGATTATCGTATCTTTTGTAATAAGTCCACTTGCATTTTCCGGTTCTGCTACTAATTCATAACTTTTACTTACATTTTCTGGCTCTTTTGTAGCATACATTTCTCCTGGCAATCCTGTTCTTATTATATCTTCTGCCACATTTCCATCTGTCAATGGTACTTTTGATGTTGTTCCTTCTATGTAATAATGAACAATTACGGTTCCTTTTTCTTTTTCATTTGTTATCTTTATTTCTTTATCTTCTAAGTCTTTACTTATATTTACTTGAGTGGTTGGTTCTTCTGGTAAAACATATCCCTCTGGTGCTTCTATTTCTGTTATGTCATATTCTCCATACGCTAATGTTGTTTGTATTTTTCCTTCTTTGTCCGTTGTATAAATAGTGTCTGTTTCTTCAGTTGCATTTGTTTTAGCTTGGATAGTAAATTTAGCACCAGCTAATGGCGTTATACCATCTTCTTGATATTTTGCTAATGTTATTTTTCTTTGTACCTTTTTGTAATAATAGGTAATAGTCATTTCTTTTCCATTATAAATTCCTGTACTATTTTCTGGTATTTTTGCCAATTCATATTCAGCCTTTAATTCATTTTCTGGAATGGCACTGGTTGTATAAGCTTCTCCTTCTTTTCCCTTTTGTATTACATCTTCTGCTAATTCACCATTTGCCAATGGAACTTTATGGTTTGTATCTTCTATATAATGATGTACTGTCAGTGGAATGTCTTTTTTTACATATTCATAAGTAACTTCGATTCCTTCTTTGGTATATCTTCCTGATGCATTTTCTGGTATAATATAATTTCCTTCCTCATTTGCATCTAATGTATATTTCTCTATATCCATTTTTGGCACTGTGGTATATGGTTCCCCTTCTTTTCCTTCTATCTGTTCATCCTCTACAAGTTTTTCTGTTGTTCCTTTTGCATAGTGATGTACGATAACTTTAGAACTTTTTATATTTGGTACGGTTAGTTCTTTCGTTCCGCTTGATGTAAATTCAAAATCTATTGGCTCCTTATTTAATAAATATCCTTCTGGTGCTTTTGTTTCTGTTATTTTATATTTTCCAAATGGTAACTGTAATGAACCTTTTCCATCTTTATTGGTTACAACGGTATATTGTTTTGATGCTATTTTTATATTATTTATGATAAAATTACAATTTTCAATAGGAATATTGCTTCTTTTTGCATACCCTAAATGTAAATAATACATTTTTCCACCTAGTAATGTTGTTTCATAATTAGTTGCTTCTTTATTTCCTATTATATTTACAAAAGTTCCTTCTTCATTTTCATAATCTGGTGATGTTGTGCTTTCTGTTATTGCTACATATCCTATATTTCTATTTTCCTCACCAGTCATTTCAGCATTTACCTGAATCGTAAATTCTCCTTGCTTATCTCTTAAATCTATTGGTAGATAAGAACTTTTTGAAATATCCTCTTGGTTTAATTGATATTTTCCATCTTCTTCAACAAAACTATAAGTTGGCTTGTAGCATTTCACACTGTTTATTATCATTCTGTCTTCTCCTACACTTCCGCTTTCATCTTTTCGATAACCAAAGTGTAGAAAATATTGTTTCCCTGCTTGTAATTCATAAGTATAATTTTGGGCTTCTATTTCTCCTGATAGATAGATAAATCTTCCTTGTGGAGTATCATAGGTTGGTGGTGTAGATGTATCTGACAATATAGCATATCCTATATCTTTACCTTCTTCACTTGATATAGCAGCATTGACTTCTACTGTATATTTTCCATTTTTTCCTCTTAAGTCCACTATCATCATAGAATTAGCTGTTTTATTCGCTATTGCATTTGTAATAATATCTTCCGGTGCTCCCTTCATATCATGTGCTTGTTGATATGTTATATTATTGGTAGACGTATAACCTCCATTTTCTTTCTCAAAATAGAATTGTCCCATTCGATTCATTGCTGATAAAATTGTTGTATCTTGTTCATTATTTTGCGTTAGATTCCCAATAACATTTTCAATGGTTATATCTTGTTGCACCTTAAACTCTGCCCCCTCTAGTGGAGTATTGGTAACACTATCTACTTTGTTAATAGTTACTTTACTATCCCTTAAAGCATAGGTTACTACTATATTTTTATCTTCTGTTATATTGCTAAATACTGGCATAACATAGCTTCCATCTGCTGCTTTTTCAAAAGAATAATTTTGCCCATTTACTGTAATTTTAACAAGTTCATAATTTTCGTCTGGTATCATTTTTATTTCTTTTGTATTGCTATCACCATATTTCACAATTTCGTAAGGTTTTTTTCCTTCTCCTGATACGTTTCCCCCTTTTATTCCTCCAATTTCTTCTATATTGGTGGTAATTTTAAATTCCTTCCTAGTATTTACTACTTCTAATACTTCGCTTCCTGCCATTTGTTCCTCTAGTTTTAGAATCATTGCATCAGAATCTCCATTATTAATTAGTGTTTTTCCATTTTCTAATTCTACCTTACTACTTTCAAAGCCTCCTACTGCTAAATAGCTACCAAAATCTATCTCTATCACAGCATGAATACTATCATCCATTCCACCGCCTATACCTTTGGCCCATTTAGCTTCTCCTTCTTTATCATATTTCACTATAAATCCTGTAAAAAATGTATTTAAATAAGGCTTCGTTGCAACCACTCCATTTCCGAATTTAAGCTCATATTCATTAAACATTCCTGATACAATATAACCTCCATCTTGTGTTTTCTGTATTGAATTTATATAACTTTCCCCAGAGTCATGTTTGTCTCCCTTTATCGTGTTTTGCCATTTAATTTCTCCTTCTCTACTATATTTTATGATAACTCCTTTATCATTTCTAACTCCACCTATTATATAATCGCCATTACCATCTTCTACAATTGAATGTATACCTTTCTTCCAATCACTCGCTATTCCTATAAGATCATAATAATATGTATCAAATGATTTTGTCCATTGTGCCTCTCTTTCACTATTATATTTTACTATAATTGCAGTATTATCTCCTGCTTTATTAACCTCTTGTCCATTTCCGAAATTTACTATTTCGCCTTTAAAATAGCCTCCTATCACATATGCACCATCTTGCGTTTCTTGCACTGCTGTTACATCTAAGTTCAATGTTGAATTAGTTGGTTTCATACCAATTGAATCAGCCCATTGTGCTTCTCCCTTGTTATTATATTTTATAATCATTCCTCCTGCGGAATTATTGCTATATGTTAAGGTAATATTATTTCCTAAATTTAAGTTTGCAGAATAATTTCCTACTGCTAAAAAACCACCATCTTCTGTTTTTGATATCTGATAAATAGATGATTTTTCATCTCCCACTGATTTTGACCATTCAACCTCTCCCTGTTTACTATATTTTATCAATATTCCTTTTGGGTTTGTGTTAGTAAAATTCATATGATTATCACTTTCTAAATTTACACGCTTACTATAAGAATATCCACTTACTATATATCCTTCATCTTGCATTTGTATGATTGAAATAATAGAATCTTCTTCCTCTCCACCAATTGTCCTTGACCACTCTACAACTCCATTACTATTATATTTTACTATCATTCCATCAGCATTTCCATTATTGTTCAAAGTATTTCCATTTCCTAATTCTATATTACCGCTAAAGTATCCTCCTACTATATATCCTCCATCTTGTGTCTTTATAACTGTTTCAATTTCATCTTTTGCATTTCCTCCTATGGAATCTGCCTGTTCAACTACAGTGTTTGTAATATTAGTCGTTCTAAATTCCATTAGAAAGCTACCTTCTGTTATACCTTCTATATATTCTAATTGAACATCGCTTGTATTAATGCCACCTATTAAATAATTTCCATTTTCTTTTTCTATTACTGTTCTTATATATATATATGTACTATTATCATTTATTGCCTTTCCCCATTGTACCTTTCCTTCTGTATTATATTTTACCAATATTCCTGAACAACCACTATAATTTGAAATTAATTGTTGCCCATTATTTAATATATATTTATTGTAACCAGAAATACGTCCAATTATTGTATATCCTCCATCAGATGTCTCTATTACTGATTCGAATCTAGTATTTGATTGGCCGTTATCTATTTTTTCTGCCCATTGTGCCTCTCCTTCACTGTTATATTTTATTAACATTCCGATGTACTCTCCTCCTGATTTATTTAAAATTATTCCATTTCCAAATTCTATAAAATCACTACTAATATCACCTGTTATTAAAATATTTTCATCACTTGTTTCGATTAATGAGGTGACTATATCTATTCCTTTCCCTCCTATAATTTTTCCCCATTTTACTTTTCCTTCGTTATTAAATTTTGCAATTATTATATTATTACGAGTATCTTCTTTTTCTATAATTTGTCCATCGCCTAAATTTACTGTTCCATCATATATATTTCCCGATATTATAAAACCCTCGTCCTTTGTTTCTTTTATTTGACCAATACATATTCTATCACTTGCCTCTAAAATTTTTGTCCATTGTTCTTCTCCCTCATCATTATATTTTGCTATCAATCCATTTTTATTATCTTTTATACCTCCAACAAAAAATCCACCATCTTTTGTTTCTGTAACTGTATAAATTGTATTTCCAATCGTTTTTTCCCATTTAATTTTTCCAGTATTATCTATTTTTATTATTTTAGAGCCACTATGTGTTATATACTCGCCTGATTTCGTTTCTATCATAACATTTCCATATGTTTTTTGATTATTAGAATCATAAGTACTTGATTTTCCTACACTTTGACGCCATATTTCTTCATTTTCATTATTATATTTTATGAATGTTTCATCATTTTTTACTAAATAGCCATTATCACTTGTTTTTATTATTTCTACATTATCAGAATAGTTAGAATTATCTCCTATTGTCTTCCCCCATTCTGCTTCTAATCCTATATTTCCTGTTAAAGATCCGACTGAGAAATAATACGTTTTATCTGAAAGTTGATACTTTTCTGGTGCTTGTACTTCTATTGCTTTATATTCTCCTTCTTGTAAATCTGCTGTAATCTCTCCATTTTCATTTGTTGTTAATGTATAATACTCTTTTCCTTCTATATTTTCTTTTGTACCTAATATTTCTCCTCTACTATCTGTCGCAGGTTTTTCTTCATCCTTCATGTTATAAATAGCAAATTTTGTATTTGCTACCACCTCATTGGTTTCTGCATCTTTTTTGACAATTCTGAATATTGGGCTGTCTTCTATTTGTAATTTTAAAGTATTTCCCTCAACTGTATGTTTTATACTTGTACTATTGGTTATTTCCTTGAACTCTAATTTTCCATCTCTTTCTTCCATTTTAAAGGTAATATCATTTACCTTTGAATAGCCAATAGGTGCTACTGCTTCTTTTAATGTATAGGTAGCATTCTCATTTTTACCATCTATATATTGATATAAGCCATTTATTTGTATTTTTCCTTGTGTATTGGTTATATAATTCCCTAATTCCTTATTATCTTTATATAATCTAAATCTAGCTCCTGCCAATGCTTCTATGCTTTGTTCTGTACTTGTACTTACTTTTGTACTTTTTCTCACTTTCGTTATTTCTAAATCATATGTTGGTATCTTTTCATTTTCTAATATAAGACTAACTGTTGGTATATGATTTTCTTCCGTTACACTACTTTCTTTTATTTCTCCTTCCATGATTTGTACTTCATAATTTCCATTATGATTGATAATTTTAAATTTAATTTCGCTCGCTAAATAATACCCTGTTGCTTTTGTCTCTTGCAAAGTGTATTCTTTATCTATCGATAAACCATTTATAGTAGTCTCTCCTTTTTCATTTGTACAAAAAGTTTGACCACTTTCTGGTAATCCCTCTCCTGTCACTTTATAATATACTCTTGGTAGTTTATTTCCTGTCTCTTTCTCTTGTTTTGTTATTTTTATTTTTGCCTTTACTTCATCTTCAACCTTTGCTGTTACTTTATAATTTTCTCCCTCATTCTTTATAACTCCCATATCTTCTTTGGTTGTTCCTTGAAGTTTTTCTATATTTAATTTTCCATTTTCATCTACTTTTGTTGTATATCTTATTTTATCTGTATTTAGTTCATATTCTTCTGGCGTTTTTATCTCCTCTATTTCATATGTTTTTCCTACGTATAAATCCCTTATTATAAGTTGTCCTTGTGCGTTTGTTACTGCACTTTTTCCTTGTTTACTCACTACATCATTAATGATCTGTTTTACACTGTAAGTTGCTCCTGGAATTAATTTATCTGTTTGTGCTTGGAATTTCATTAATTCTAAATCATATTTTTCTGCTATTCTTAATCCAATTTTACTTGGCTCTGTCTGTGTTCTATATTTTCCTTCCTCTGTATTTACACAAAAATATACGCCATGATGACTATATGATACATCATCAAATTTCAGCCCATCTGGTATCTTTACTGTATAGTAAAATATATATTCTTTTCCTTGAAATATAGTTCCTTCTCTAAAATCTATTAAATATGTCTTTATATTATCCCAATTAGTTATTTGGTCCGACGTTTTCCAACCATTTCCTATATCACTCAAATCTTTGCTCGGTGTTTCATTTTCTGAATAATACACAGTAATTTTTCCTTGTAATTCTTCTGGAACTTCTATCCCAATATTTGTCATTTTTGTAGTATAAACTGAACCTAAATCCTCTTCATGCAATACAAAAGTATTTCCTTTAAATGGTATTTTCCCTAATAACTTTATTTCACTTAATGAATATGGATAATTATTTTTTATTTGTATTCCTATTTTTGCTTTTCTTTCTTCATTATCTATACTTGCATAACTAGGGTTTATATCTGCTATTTCTGGTGATACCACTGTATTTCCTTTATTATCATAATCACTTATTGTTTGATTTGTTAGTAATTGACTTGGTGATACAAGATTAATTACTGCATCTTCCATCAATACATTTTCTGTAATATTTAGATTATCATTTACATCATATATATCTTCTCCCACAAGTGAATATTCACATGTGGTTCCATTTGAAGCATATAATCTTATACGATAACTTGCTGTAGATACTCTTGGATCTGGCCCTAAATCAACGTCTATCTCTAACTCATACTTTTCTGGATTACGATTTTTATTTTTAGTATTTATTTTTATAAAACAAATATCATCTCTTTTAACTAATTCATAGCTTAAGATTGATATATTATCATTGTTTACTTTTACATTATTTATTTGCGTTGTTAGTATTTCTTTTGGTAATTGAACTAAAAAACTAGCATCTATCCAACCTATTTCATTACTTTTTTCATTATAGTATGTAGCTATTGTTATTTTTTCATTTTTCTCTGTGTCTTGTGTTGATATTACATTATTACTGATTCTTATCCCTGCTCGTGCATATTCTGCTTCATAACTACCTTGATCTACAACTGTATTAATATATTGCCCTCCTATGTATCCTGTCAAGGTTGAACTAATATATTGTAACTTATCAAATTCCTCTTTTGTATAATATGTTGTTATATATTCATCATCTAATTCTTTTATACAATAAAAATACATATAGGCACTTTTATTGTTAATACTTGTCTCAATTCTTATATGTTTTACTGGTGTTTTATATATGTATGGTTTATCTACTGTGTAATCATTCCAATTATCAGATGTAAAAGTTTCAATTAAATCTCCTGTCTCATCATCATATATTTTTATCCATCCATCTGTCCCTAAAAACATATTTGCTCCAAAAAAGCTTATCCCAACATTTGTTGTTATATTTTCCATGCTTTCTACTGTTCCATCTGTTTTCACAAATTCATCTGATACCTGTTCTTTATTATCTTGTGTCTCTTTTAACACAGCACCTGATTTGTTTTCATCTTCACCTGCACATATTTTCCATTTTACTCTATAGGTATCACCGTTTTCTTCTGCACTTTCTCCATTATATATTTGGGTTGGTTTGTGCTTTGAAATTACATTCTTGTGCATTTCTCTATAAACACTTTTTTCTACATCTATATCAACTTTAGCAAATGTTCCATTTATTGGAAAATCAACAAAATTGGCTATTATTGTAGATTCGTCTAAATTTGATTGATATGGATTTTTGAATTCCTCATTTGGATTATTATATCCTTCATAATAGGTTTTGACTGGTATTTTTAAAGTAACGGTATCTCCTGCTATTATTCGATATGCTTCCAATGGATATTCCACTCTTATTTTAAATATATTAATGTCTAATACTGTATCCGCTTTTGTTATTGTGAATTGTCTTGTTGTTTTATCATATTTGAAATCTCCCCCACCAGATATTTGTGCCACTATGATTGGCTCATATCCATTTAAGTCTGGTATCCTTCCTTCTACATAATTTTTACTTAAAATTAATTGTTTTTCTTTTTCTTCTGTTTCAATTTTAAATTCCAAAATAAAAGCATTTTTATCTTTATCTATTCTACTTTCTATATCTTCATAATTTTGTGTCTTTGAATTGATTGTTGCAGAAGTTACACCATACCAATCTATTGATAAATTTATCTCTTTGCGTATTTGTTTTTCTATATTATCTGCCCCTACATATGTACCTGTTAATATTATTTTATTGTCATTTCTGGAATAATTATTTATATCCTGTCCAACTGCACTTTTCACTTTTCCTTCTAATAGTTTTTGCGTTCCATTTGCTATATCCTTAAAACTTATATTCCTAGTATCCTCAGAAATATAATTATCTTTTAATTGTTCATCTTTTACTAAAGCTGTTTGTAAATTGAAATTCTTTCCATCTATTTGTATTTCTGCATCTTTTAAATATCCTTCTGATTGTACTTTCAATTCCATATACAAATTATCTGTAGTGTCGATTCTCTTTGATGTCCCTTTTATTTTTTCTGCATATCCGTCCCCATTTATATCACGCAAGAAAAAGGCACTAAATTTCACATTATCAGTACCTTCTATATTTTCATCCTCTTCTTTAAACTGCTCATATTTCATTGCTCTTGCAAGTTCCGGGTCTATTGCATTACTACTTATCTTTTTTTTGCTAATCATTGTGAATATAAGGAGTAGTGCTAGGCATATTATGCCAAACATCCCTGCTATTACACTCTTGTTTTTACGAAATTTATTAGCAAAGCTATTTTTATCTTTTTTAAAAATTTTCTTCTGCTTTTCTTCCATTTTCTGCTTCAAAAAAATCGCCCCTTTACATTGTTTCATATCTATCTACTTATATATTACTTTGTATATATTAATTTGTAAATGGAGGATTTTTCTAGTATTTATATTTCATGTTTTACCCGCTAACGGAAACTATTCATACAAGTTTTATTACTATATCATTACTTTATTTTAAACTTTGTATTACAATATTGTAAAAATGTCTTTAATCTCTATCTTCCCTAACAACAAAAGACACTAGAGTACTTTTCCTGCCATATCTATTATTTGTGCACAAAAATTTTCTATGCAATACTTATCATCATAAAAAAATTGTGTGATAGATTTTAATTCTCTATCACACAACTTTTTTATTTCTTAATAATTATTTTCTCCTCTACCTTCTGGAAGAGCATCTGAATAATCTAATACAATTCTAATTCTAGTAATAGCTTTTATGGCTCTTACAAATTTACTATTTTTAACTCTTTGCCATAAGCTTGGCTTTGCTTCAAATGTTGTATCTTGCATGTATTGTTGTTGCTGTTGTTGTTCTACAATAGCTTGTTGAGGCTCTGCTACTACATCTACCTCTTGTTCTGGTTCTTCAATTGGTGTTGGAATTGATTTTAAAGCATCTGCTATTTCAATTCCTATATAACTCAAAGCTTTTGACCTATCTTCTATTCTTTCCATATCAATTTCAATATGTAAGTTTGTTTCTAAATTATTAATTCTAGCATTTAATAATTTAACAGCATCTTGGTAATTCTCTGTCTCTTGTCCTTTTGATTTTGCAACAATAATCAAGGTATCTATAATATCTTCTGAAAAAACATTTTGTGCTTTTCTTATTTGGTCCTTCCAATCTTTTTCTTTATTCTCTGTCGCCATTAATAATTCTTTTAACTGTCCAGCTAATGCTATATTTTTCTCCCTTTGTCTGATTAAACCTTCTATTTTTTTTGTATTTTCTTCAAATTGATTGGTTGCAAACTCAACTAAACCATAAGCTGCTTTATAAACACTTGCAGGAAAATTTTTCTTTTTAGGATATTCTATTAGGTAAGCCTTAATAGACTCAATTAAATCTTTAAAGTATGAATCGTCTTCTAATTGTACGATTTGCTTTTTACTTTTTGGATTAATTAATTTTTGGATTTTATCTATATTAGATAACATCTTTTCTTCTGTGATAACCATTCTCACATTTACTATGCCTGATCTTGATCTGAATCTTGACATTGTAATGTACCTCCTTTTATCTTACGCATGGTTGCTTTTTATCTTTTCATTTATTATTATACATGAACTAACAAAAAACTACAAGAGATTTTATCGATTTTTTTGTTATTTTTTGATTACACTAATATTACAAAATTATGACATTAGGGACATGGGGACGTAGATGATGTCCCACAATCTCACTTTGTTCGATTGCATAAGACAGTCGTACGGCTTGCTTACGCTTCGCCTATCAAGGTTTACAATCTCACTTTGTTCGATTGCATAAGACAGTCGTA
>CAOKVW010000017.1 GCA_948472955.1 uncultured Clostridium sp.
GCAAGGAGAAAATGTAAAATGAAAAATTTATTCCTATGGTATCCTAAATGTTCCACTTGTCAAAACGCAAAAAAGTGGCTAGAAAGGAATGAGATTAAATTCCAAGAACGACATATAGTAGAGGAACCCCCCTCCAAAGAAGAACTAGAAAAGTGGATAAAACAAAGTGGATTAGAAATCAAAAAGTTCTTTAATACAAGTGGATTGAAATACAAAGAATTAAACTTAAAAGAAAAATTACCAAATATGTCTGATACCCAAAAAATAGAATTACTATCTACGAATGGAATGTTAATCAAAAGACCGCTATTCATAAATGACAAAGTTGTTTTAGTGGGATTTAAAGAAAAACAATGGGAAGAAAATATACGGATAGGAGACAAAACACCAATATTCCCAAATGGCGATTTTGGAACAGACCCAAACTTGCCACAACCAATCATAAAAGGAAAAGGAGAAAGATAACGATGAATGCAATGGATAAATTAATCAAAAAAATCAAAGAAACAAACAATCCAACCGTAATAGGACTAGACCCAAGATATGAAATGTTACCAAAATGTGTAACCAGTAAATACTCTCGGAGATTTAGAAGGAGCAACAAAAGCAATTATAGAATATAATAAAGCACTAATTGACGAAATTTATGATGTCATACCAGCTATAAAACCACAAATTGCGTTTTACGAAATGTTCGGAATTTCGGGAATGAAAGCCTTTCAAGAAACATGTCAATATGCAAAGAAAAGAGGATTGGTAGTGATAGCAGATGTCAAAAGAGGAGATATTGGTTCAACAGCTACACGGTTATTCCAATGCCTTTTTAGGAAAAACACCAATTGGCAAAACAGAAGAAGCCATCTACGATGTAGACTTTGTCACTGTCAACCCTTATATGGGAACTGACTGTGTCAAGCCATTCATAGAAGATTGTAAAAAATACGATAAAGGAATCTTCGTTTTAGTAAAAACCTCAAACCCATCCTCAGGAGAATTACAAGACTTAAAATTAGAAAATGGAAAAGAGGTATACACGCAAGTAGCCGAACTAGTAGAAAAATGGGGTGAAGAACTAAGAGGGGAAAACGGATATAGTAGTATCGCAGCAGTAGTAGGAGCAACTTATCCAGAACAATTAGAACAAATTAGAACAACAGCGCCACACACCTATTTCCTAATACCAGGATATGGAGCACAAGGAGGAAAAGCTAGCGACATCGCCTTAGGCTTTGACAACAATGCTTTAGGAGGTATTGTCAATGCTTCTAGAAGCCTAATGTGTGCTTACCAATCAGACAGATGGAAAAATCAATATAGCGAAGACCAATATGCCAAAGCAACCAGAGCGGAAGCCATAAGAATGAGAGACGAACTTAACCAAGCCATTCGGTGGGTAGTTCTGGGGGGTGGTTCTGGGACAGGCACCAACATACCCTTTTTGGATACTTTTGGGACAGGTCTATTATTTGGTAAAGGAGAGAAATGTATATGAAAAGTCATGCAATTCGATTAACATATGGAATGGATTTAAAAGAAGAAATAGAAAAAATTGCAAAAGAACGCAATATAGAGGCTGGATGCATTATATCAGCAGTCGGTTGTTTAAATAAATTAGTTTTAAGAACGGCAGGTGCTAAGTCCATAGAGACAATTGAAGATGATTTTGAAATTGTTTCAGCAACAGGGACTGTTTCAAAAAATGGCTGTCATATCCATATATCAGTATCGGATGACAAATTAAAAACGTATGGAGGTCATTTGAAAAAAGGATGTATCATCAATACAACAGTAGAATTAATTTTATTAGAACTGGATAATATTGTTTTTACGAGAGAAATGGATGAAAAAACAGGATATAAAGAATTAGTAGTAAAGGAGGAAAAGAGATGTCAGAATTAATCATGGCAGAATTAGTCAAAAAAGAACAATTAAAGCCCGACATATTCAAATTTAGTGTAAAAGCGCCAAGTATAGTAAAAGAGGCAAAGCCAGGAAACTTTATAGAAATAAGGGTCACCGACCAATTAGACCCTTTTTTAAGGAGACCAATTAGTATTTATAACCTAGATAGAGAAAACGGGATATTAGAATTTATTTTTCAAGTAAAAGGGAAAGGAACAGAACTTTTAGCCAAAAGAGAAGAAGGAAAAACCATTGATATAGTTGGACCAATTGGTTATGGCACTTTTAAGTATGATAACTATGAAAAGATAGCCATTATAGGTGGTGGAATCGGTGTGTTTCCATTATATGAATTAGCAAAATGTGCGAAAGCAGACAATAAAAAGGTAACTACTTATTTAGGTTTTAGAAGCAAGGATTTTGTAGTATTGGAAGATGAATTTGCGAAAGTATCCAATGAACTTGTTTTAACAACAGATGATGGTAGTTATGCAGAAAAAGGATTTGCTATTAACTATTTAGAAAAAGATATAGAAACAGGAAAAATAGATGCCATTTATGCTTGTGGACCGTTACCGATGTTAAAGGCTGTACAAAAATTAGCGATAGAAAAAGAAATTCCTTGTCAAATTTCTTTGGAGGAAAAAATGGCATGTGGTTTAGGTGTGTGTTTGGGCTGTGCTGTGAAAACAGCAAAAAGTCCAAAAGATGCTCCTGAGTATTGGCATGTTTGTAAAGCTGGTCCAGTCTTTAATGCCAAAGATGTAGAAATTTAATCACATAAGTAAAATATCCATAGAAAAGCAAATAAAAGAAATCAATCATATAAGGAGGAAAAAATGAATACAGAAGTTAATTTAGCAGGAATCAAAATGAAAAATCCAGTAACCGTAGCATCAGGAACATTTGGTTATGGGAGAGAATTTAGTAACTTTTTTGACCTAAGCAAATTAGGTGGAATCATTACAAAAGGAACATCTTTAAAACCAAGAAGCGGAAACAAGCCATCCAGAGTTTATGAAACACCAAGTGGAATGTTAAATAGTATTGGATTGCAAAATCCGGGAGTTGAATATTTTGCACAAAATGATTTGCCATTTCTTAGAAAATTTGACACAGCTATCATTGTCAATGCTTGTGGAAGCAGTGTAGAAGAATATGTCGAATTAGGCAAGGTTTTAAATACATTAGACATTGATGGAGTGGAATTAAATTTATCCTGTCCTAATGTAAAAGCTGGTTGTATGGCATTTGGTAACACGTATGAGGGGGTAAAACAAGTTACTTCAGAAGTAAGGAAGGTACTGGATAAACCGTTAATTGTAAAATTAACACCAAATGTAACAGACATTGCATCTATTGCGAAAGCAGTAGAAGATGCAGGGGCAGATGGCGTATCTTTGATTAATACGTTGCTAGGAATGAAAATAGATATTCATAATAGAAGACCTATTTTAGCCAATAATACAGGTGGACTTTCTGGTCCAGCCATTCGACCTGTGGCAGTTCGTATGGTTTACCAAGTGGCACAAGCTGTCAAAATTCCTGTACTAGGAATGGGAGGAATTGTAAATGGCGACGATGCCATTGAATTTATATTGGCTGGTGCTAGTGCTATTTCAATTGGTGCTGGTAATTTTATCAATCCTTACACCAGTGTGGATACAGTTACAGGTATCGAAAATTATATGAAAAAATATAATATCGAGGATATTAATGATATTGTGGGAACAGTTGAGATGAATTAATAAACTATAATATTTTTTAATGGACAAAAAATTTTTCCATTCACATTTTTTAATTTTTATCATTTTATTTTCGGTATTTTTAAAATTGTAAGCTAAAATCTTAAAGAAGGGAAACGTACCATGAAACGAACAGAAACACGAAAAATAATGGTAGGAAATGTAGCCATTGGAGGGCAAGACAAAGTTGTTATACAATCCATGTGTAATACCAAAACAAAAGACATAGAAGCAACCGTAAAACAAATCTTAGCACTAGAGAAGGTAGGATGTGAAATCATCCGAGTGGCTTGTCTAGACAAAGAAGATGCAAAAGCCATTCGAGAAATAAAAAAGCAAGTACATATACCAATTGTTGCTGACATTCACTTTGACTATCAAATTGCCTTAGAAGCGATTGAGTCAGGGGCTGACAAAATTCGTATCAATCCAGGTAATATTGGGTCAGAAGAAAAAGTCAAAACAGTTGTAGATAGCTGTCAAAAGAAACACATACCAATTCGAATTGGAGTCAACGCAGGGTCTTTAGAAAAAGAACTGCTAAATCGAGATGGCAAGCCAACAGCAAAAGCGATGGTCGAAAGTGCCAAAAAACATATAGAAATCTTAGAAAAATTAGATTTTTATGATTATGCCGTTTCTTTAAAAGCATCAAATTTAGACTTGTGTATCGAAGCCTATCAAGAAGCAGCTAAAGAATTTGCATGTCCGCTTCATCTAGGAATCACAGAATCTGGAACGGAATTTAGTGGAACGATTAAATCAAGCATTGGGTTGGGAATTTTGTTAAGACAAGGCATAGGAGACACTATTCGAGTTTCTCTTTCAGATGACCCGATCAAAGAAATTATGGTAGCCAAAGAAATCCTAAAAGACTGTAACTTGTATCATAAGTCACCAACCTTGATTTCTTGTCCTACTTGTGGAAGAACACAAATTGACTTAATACCAATAGCCAAAGAGATAGAAGCATTTTTACAAACCATCGAAGGCGATATTACAGTGGCTGTTATGGGATGTGCTGTTAATCGGACCAGGAGAAGCACAAGAAGCAGATATTGGTATAGCTGGTGGAAGGGGAGAAGGTCTTTTATTTAAAAAAGGTCAAATCATAAGAAAAATCAAACAAGAAGATATGGTACAAGAATTAAAAAGAGAAATTGTGGACACTTTGGGACAGTACCAAAGTACTCAGGGTCCATCTCAAAGAGAGGAGTTAGCTTGAAATTGGAGATAATTGTTGGTAAAACAGCAGGATTTTGCTATGGTGTTAAAAGGGCAGTGGAAGGAGCAACACAAGAAATAGAAAAAGCAAAAGAAGAATCAATTTATTGTTTAGGCGAGATTGTGCATAATAGACAAGTAATAGAGAAATTGCAAGGATTAGGCATAAAATGTGTCGAAACTTTGGAGGAAGCAGAAGGAACGGTATTAATTCGAGCACATGGAATTCCAAAGGAAATTTATGATATGGCAAAAGAAATGAAGATAAAGATACAAGATTATACTTGTCCCAATGTTTTAAAAGTACAGAATATAGCAGAAGAGTTTAGTCAAAATGGTTATTTTATCTTTTTGTTAGGAGCCAAAAGTCATCCCGAGAATATTGGAACATTAAGTCACTGTGGAAAAGATTATTTTATTTTTGAGCAAGAGCATGAAATCTCAAAAGCGATAGAGGAATTTGAAAAATCAAAGAAAAAGAAATTACTTTTGATTTCGCAAACTACTTTTAGTTTGGAAAGATTTTATAAAATAAAAGAGAAATTGCAATCATGGATAAAAAAAGATGTTGATTTTGTTGTGAAAAATACGATATGTCGAACGACTGAATTGAGGCAAAAAGAAACAGAGGAACTTTCTAAAAAAGTGGATACGATGATTATTATTGGAGGAAAAAATAGCTCAAATACGAAAAAATTGTATGAGGTGGCGAAAAAAAATTGTAAAAATACAATTTTAATAGAAACGGTACAAGAATTAGAAATAAAGGCTCCCATTGAAAAGGTAGGAATTATGGCTGGGGCATCTACACCAAAGGACAGTATTGATGAGGTAGTGAAATATTTAAACAAGAAAGAATTTACCAATTGCTATTAAAAATTGGTAAAAATTGAAAAAAAGTATTGCAATAAAAAAACATAAATGCTATACTATAATTGTTCAAAAAAATATATAGGAGGGATAAAAATGAACAAATTATTAAAATTAGTAGTTATGGCAATTATCATGTTAGCTGTAGTTGCAGTTTCTATCAATGTAAATGCTTACACAAATAATGACCTAATTGCACATTTAGGTGATACTTATACAATAGGAGATACAACCTATCAATTGAGACCGGAAAAACAAAAAGTATTAAAGGATTACTTTGAAAAAAATGCTGACATAGATGCTGATTCAATTGTAAAAGATCTTCAAGCCATTGACAGCAAAATAAAAGAGTCAAAAGCTACAAGCCTAGATGATATTGATGCAAATTTAGGAGACGAAATTATTAAATTAGCACAAAAAGCTGCCGAAACAGCTGGACTAACTTTTAACATCGATTCAGAAAATGGAATTGTTTCAATTGTAACAAGAGATGGTACAGCTTTAATTGAAGAGACTTTTGATGTAGGTAACGAAGAAGCTGATGTAACAGATCCATCTGAAAATAATGGAACAGAAGCAGAAGAGAAATCAGATGCTAAAACAGATGAAAAAAGTTCAAAAGCTAAATTATTGTATACAGGTGCAGATTCATTCGTATATGTTTTACCATTATTAGCAATAGTTGCCGTTGCTATAGTAGCTAAAAAAAGAGCTTAATTCATGAAAAAAATTATAAAAATATTAAAAGCAACTATTATTTCTATTTTAGTTGCTTTTTTATTGATATCAATCATTAGTTTTATAACAGTAAAGACTTGTAAAGAAAAATTTGAAGAGGCAACAGGTCTTTTAAAACTAATAACAGTTGATGAAACAAAAATAAAAACGTTAGACCCCAAATTAGAAGGAAATGTTTTAGTAAATTATCCAACTTATGGTAGTAAATATGCGACTTTGAAAATTGATAGTATTGCTATCAATCTACCAGTATATTATGGTGCTAATTATTCCATTTTAAAAAGCGGTATTGCTCATGATAATTCTTCCTATTTTCCAGGAGAAGGTGGAAGTGTTATTTTTGCAGGTCATAATTTCAAGACTTTTCTAGCTGATTTACCAAAAGCTAAAATTGGAGATAAAATAGAGGTAGAGACATCTTATGGAACTTTTAATTATCAAATTTATAATACAAAAATAATAAAGGAAACACAAGTAGAGGAAGTTCCAGTACAAAAGGAAAAAGAAATTTTAATGATATATACTTGTTATCCAATTAATAATATAGGGCATGCATCACAACGATATGTAGTGTATGCAAATTTGGTTAAATAGAAAGGAATGAAATTGAAAATGAAAATTGTAAAATATATCATAAATCTTATGATATCATTCCTACTAATTTTTATCATTATTTCTATGCTTATTTTAAATTTAGTTTCCACTAAAATATTAGATAAAAATTATATACTATCCAAATTAGAAGAGACGGAATTTTATTTGCAAGTTTCAAGAGAAGTGCAAAGTGGGTTTGAAAAATATATCTATCAATCTGGATTGCCAGAAGATATCATAAAAGATTTATATACAGAAGAGATTTTAAAAGCTGATGTTAATTCCATTATAGACAATATATATGAAGGAGCAGAGATAAAAACAAGTGAAAGTAAAATAAAAGAAACATTAGATATAAAAATAAATCAATATATGCAAGCAGAAGGAAAAAAATTGACACCTCAAATACAGGATAATATTAAGAAATTTGAAAATATAATTATGAATGAATATAGAAATACGATACGAGTTTCAGATACAGCATATAATGTGCTACAAAAAGCTGTGCAGAAGATAAAAACAATTTATGAAAAAGTAAAATATATACCAATTATTGTATTTATTATAATGGTTATTCTATTAATTGCTATCAACAGAAAGCATATTTTATTGGGAATTAATTTTATAGCAATATCGTTGCTATCTGTGGGAAGTTTATTAAAATTAGCAGAACAGGTAACCTATCAATATGTTGATTTAGATAATTTAGTCATCTTAACAAAATCTATTAGTAATTTTGTTATTAGTATTTCAAAAGAATTATTATATGCAATATCTGATTATGGTACATGGTTTATAGTAAGTGGTGTAACTGGAATTATTATGATGTCAATCTTAAGAAATAGAAATATAGAAAACAAAAAGGAGAAAGTTAAAAAAGATTAGAAAGTGTTTGTAAAGAACGAAGGTATCCTATTTTAAAAGGATACCTTAATTTTTGTTTTATTCTGCTTCAACAGTTTCCTTTTTGTTCTCATCAAATCCAAAGTATTCAGATTTTCCGAAACCAAGAATGCAATAACTAATAAAAGGAACCATAAGCATAGCAACAGTCAATCCAGTCGAAGCTTTGAAAGCTTTCATTAAATTAACTTTTTGGTATAGTGTTATAATCGTTAAAGCAATGGAAGCAAAGAAATTAATAATTGGTATGAATAAAGCAATGTATATAAATACAAGATATGGAGACATTCCAGAAATTTTGTATAAGATTGCTATATTATAGAAAGGTATAATTGCTTTCCAGCCTTTTTCACCAGCTTTTACAAAAACTTTCCACATTCCAATAATTTGAATGATTAAGATTACACTTAATACCAATAGAATGGAACCGATAAATCCTGCTAATGCTGCTAAAACTATATCAGAAGCATTAGCACTAGCAATAGCACTAGAAGTATCTAATCCTCTGGCATAATTTGAAGTAGCATGATTAACATAGTCATAATTCATGTTAAATCCCCCTTTTTTATTTTTTGTAACTCTATTTTTACACTTTTTAGCAAAAAAGTCAATAAGAAAACAAAAAGTGACAGAAAAATATAAAATTTTCAAAAACCATTGTATAAAAAATACGAGTTTGATATAATTTGGTTAATGATTTAATATATATTATTAAAGGAGGACAAAAATATGCATGAAAATGAAAAAGAAGATACCAAATGTTGTTGTAAGGGAAACCCAAAAGATACATTTATCGAGCAACTTTTTGCAGAATATCAACCAATCAAAGACAATTTAATTCAAATGTTAAACGAGATTCAAGAACACTATGGATATGTGCCAATGGAGGTGCAAAAAGACTTATCTGAATTCTTATCAATTCCAATGGCAGAAATATATGGTGTTGTCACTTTTTATTCAAGATTTTCATTAAAACCAAAAGGAAAATACAATATATCAGTATGTATGGGAACTGCTTGTTATGTCAAAGGTTCGCAGAAAATACTAGACCGATTACTAGAAAGATTAAAAATTCGGGTCAGGAGAAACCACAGAAGATGGCTTATTCTCAATCGAAGAAACAAGATGTGTTGGAGCTTGTGGTTTAGCACCTGTATTCACGGTAAACGGAGAAGTATATGGAAAAGCTACCGTTCAAAAATTAGACCAAGTATTAGATGAGTTAATGAGACAGTAGGGACAGGTCTCATTTGTCTCAAAAAGGAGGAATTCGATGAAAACAAGAAAAGAACTTCACCAAATAAGAGAAGAAAAAAGAAAAGAATTAGATTTACGAGTTAATACCAAAGCAGACACAAGAGAAAAACACATTTTAGTCTGTCAAGGAACAGGCTGTACTTCTTCAAAATCGCCACAAATTTTGGAAGAGTTTAAAAAGATTTTAAAAGAAAAACAAATTAAAAATGTGAGAGTCATTAAAACTGGCTGTTTTGGTTTGTGTGCCAAAGGACCAATTGTGATTATCCGACCAGAAGATACTTTTTATGCTATGGTAAAACCAGAAGATTGTGAGGAGATTGTTCAAACTCATATTGTGGAAGGCAATAAGGTAGAAAGATTATTAGCCAAAGATATCGATGGAACAAAAGTAAATAGTTTGGACGATTTGAATTTTTATAAAAAGCAGAAAAGAATTGCTTTGAAAAATTGTGGTGTCATTAATCCAGAAGAAATTGATGAATACCTTGCTTTTGATGGTTATCTAGCCTTAGAAAAAGTGTTGACAGAAATGACACCAGATGAAGTCATTGAGGAAATCAAAGCATCTGGCATTCGTGGTAGAGGGGGAGCTGGTTTCCCAACTGGAATGAAATGGGAACTAACCAAAGCTTCGGAAGGAAAGCAAAAGTATGTGGTATGTAATGCTGACGAAGGTGACCCCGGAGCTTTTATGGATAGAAGCATTTTGGAAGGAGACCCTCATTCTGTATTAGAAGCTATGGCAATTGCTGCCTATTGCATTGGTGCCAATAAAGGATTTATTTATGTCAGAGCAGAATATCCTATTGCTGTGAAACGTCTGCAAATTGCGATTGATCAAGCCAGAGACTATGGAATATTAGGAAAAAATATATTTGATACTGATTTTTCTTTTGATATTGAAATTCGATTAGGGGCAGGAGCTTTTGTCTGTGGAGAAGAAACTGCTTTACTAGAGTCAATTGAAGGAAAACGTGGTCAGCCAAGAGTAAAACCACCATATCCAGCAACATCTGGTTTATGGGGTAAACCAACTTTGATTAATAATGTGGAAACCTATGCGAATATCGCACAAATTATTTTAAAAGGTAGTAAATGGTATTCTTCCATTGGAACGGAAAAATCAAAAGGAACGAAAGTATTTGCTTTAGGTGGAAATGTCAATAACATAGGCTTGGTGGAAGTGCCTATGGGAACCACTTTAAGAGAAATTGTATTTGACATCGGAGGAGGCATTCCAAATGGTAGAGAGTTTAAAGCAGCCCAGACAGGTGGACCTTCTGGTGGTTGTATTCCAAAAGAACATTTAGATACCCCAATTGATTACGAGTCTTTAAAAGAAATTGGTTCTATGATGGGGTCTGGTGGATTAATTGTAATGGATGACACCAAATGTATGGTATCACTTGCTAAGTTCTATTTGGAATTTACGGTAAGTGAAAGTTGTGGAAAATGTACGCCTTGCCGTATTGGAACTAAAAGAATGCATGAAATATTAGAAAAACTATGCAATGGTGAAGGCTCAGAATTCGATATTTATAAACTGGAAAAACTAGCTTCTAATATTCAAAAGGCAAGTATCTGTGGCTTGGGGCAAAGTGCACCAAATCCAGTAATTAGTACCTTACGATATTTTAGAGAAGAATTTAAAGAACATGCAGTTGATAAAAATTGTAGGGCTTTGGAGTGTAAGGCTATGTCAAAAATTACCATTAACGAAGAAAAATGTAAGGGTTGTGGCTTATGTCAGAAGTCTTGTCCGGTTGAAGCAATTGAAGGTCAAGCTAGAGAAAAAAGAGTGATTAATCAGGATAAATGTATTAAGTGTGGGACTTGTTTGACGAGTTGTCCTTTTAAAGCAATTGGAAGCTGATGATTTATAGGCAAAACCATATTCAACATAATGAAAGATAGGAGGAAGATGATGAAAAATAGAACAACTATTGTCCTAATAATAATATTAATTATAACAATCATGATAGGACTTACGATAGTTTCTATGAAAAAGAATGATAAAAATCAAATAGAGCCAAAAACAAGTCAAAATGAAAATTATCAAGTTAGTGCAATCACCAATACCAATAATCAAACAAATCAAGAAAACAATTTAACAGTCAAAATGAGATACAACACACTAAAATATGATGTAGAAACATATGACTATATAAAAAAAGAAATCAGCTTAACAAAGGAACAACAAAATAAGATAATAAATTTTTATAAAAATACTGATTTATCAGACCTTTCACCTGACGAACAAGTTGATTTAGGAATTATAGGAATCATAACATTAGAGTTCTCAGATGGGAATTCTATTGCAATGGATGACAACCGAGATGAATATGCTTTATTAAATAATAAAAAGACAATAAAAATATCAGCGGAATTTAAACAATATATATTAAATATCATAAATGATTAAATATCCAAAAGGAGGAAATTTATGAAAAAAGAACTTGTAACCTTAACCATAGATAACCAAGAAATAAAAGTAGAAAAAGGAACTACCATATTACAAGCAGCCAAGCAAGCGGGAATCGACATACCAACACTATGTTTCTTAAAAGACATCAACGAGGTAGGAGACTGTAGAATGTGTATCGTCGAGGTAGAAGGAAGAAGAGGCTTTGCTACCTCTTGTATTCAAACCGTAGAAGAAGGAATGGTAGTACATACCAACACCCAAAACGTATTAGAAGCCAGACATGTCATATTAGACTTAATCATATCCAATCATGCCAAAGACTGTCTAACCTGTACACGTTCTGGAAATTGTGAGTTACAAAATCTAGCCACTAAATTTAATATTTCAAAAGTAGAGTTTGAAGGAGAAAGGGCAGAACACAAAATTGATGACTTATCCCCATCTATTGTAAGAGATTTTAATAAATGTATCTTATGCAGAAGATGTGTAGCAGCTTGTAAAAAGGTACAAGAAATCGGAGCCATTGACTGTATCAATAGAGGCTTTGACTCTTGTATTTCAACCGTTGGTGACCATAGTTTAAAAGATGTCAATTGTACGAATTGTGGGCAATGTATCCAAGCATGCCCAACAGGAGCCTTACATGAAAAAGAAACCATTGACGATGTTTGGATAAAATTAAAAGACCTAGACACTTATGTCATTGCACAAACAGCACCAGCTGTCAGAGTAGCTCTAGGGGAAGAATTTGGCATGCCAATTGGAACCAATAGTACAGGAAAAATGGTAACAGCCTTAAAAAGATTAGGCTTTGATAAAGTATTTGATACCAACACAGGAGCAGATTTTACCATCATGGAAGAAGCCAACGAATTCATCGAAAGATTCCAAGAAAAAGAACATCTACCAATGATTACCTCTTGTAGTCCAGGCTGGGTAAAATACATCGAAATGAATTACCCAGAATTATTGCCACATCTATCTACTTGTAAATCGCCACATCAAATGTTTGGAGCCTTATTAAAAACCTATTATGCCAAAAAGGAAGGAATTGACCCTAACAAAATCTATGTGGTATCTGTTATGCCATGTATTGCCAAAAAATTCGAACGACAAAGGGCAGAAATGAAAAATAACGGACTTTATGATGTGGATAATGTTATTACTACCCGTGAACTTTCTCGTATGATTAAACAGGCCAATATTGAATTTACCAAATTGAAAGATAGTGAATTTGATTCTCCAATGGGAGAGGCAACAGGGGCAGCAGCTATTTTTGGAACAACAGGTGGCGTTATGGAAGCAGCTTTACGTACAGCACAAGATACCTTAACAGGAAAAGACCTAGACCAAATAGACTTTGAACAAGTTCGTGGAGGAGATGGTATCAAAAAAGCAACTGTCAATATTGCTGGAACCGACATTAAAGTGGTAGCAGCCAGTGGATTATCCAATGCTAAGAAAATATTAGAAGAAATCAAATCTGGAAAAGCAGATTATCAATTTGTAGAAATCATGGCATGCCCAGGAGGATGTGTTATGGGAGGAGGGCAACCAATTAAAAGCTCTAAAATACGTTCCGAAATAGATGTCAGAAAATTAAGAGCAGAGGCTCTTTATACCATCGATGAAAAAAGCACGATTCGAAAATCTCACGAAAATTCAATTGTAAAAAAAATCTATGAAGAATATTTAGAAAAACCAGGTAGTTATCGTGCAGAAAAACTATTACATACAACCTATCAAGAAAGAGAAAAATATCAAATATAATGGGGAAAGGTACGTTTTGGTGCGTTCTGGGACAGGCACCACCATACCCCTTTTGTCGTGTTCTGGGACAGACCCCATGATACCCCTTTTGGCTACTTTTGGGACAGGTCTATAATTAATATCTCCCAAAAAAATTGCCAAATGTCCCCAATTAATCATGGAACCAGTGGAGATATTTTTGAAAGGAATATTTATGAACGAGCAAATTAGTTTACAACAAATTAATAATTTTAGTAAAGAATATAACAAAGATACAGCAAACAAAATAATAGAAAATAAGATTACCCAAAATGGCATTGAAAGTGCATGTATCAACCAAGATGTTATCAAAGAGAATCCACCCATCTTTAATATTGAATTACCAGAAAGTAAACGCTATCATCAAAAAGACAGCCATAAATGTTGGATTTTTGCTGGTATCAATATGATAAAACATAATATGGCTGAAAATTTAAACATAGATAGTAGGAATTTAGCATTATCTGATAATTATATTGCCTTTTTTGATAAATTAGAGAAATCCAATCATACTTATGAAAATGTGATTGCTTTGGAAAATACGGATTTAACTTATATTCGCAAAGAAAATATACTAAGGTTTTGTGCATCTGAAGGGGGATATTGGCAATATTTTGTCGAAATTCTAAATAAATATGGGATTGTACCAATAGAGGTAATGCCCAATGTAAAAGAAAGTATAAACTACGAAAAAATAGATGCTATTTTTACAGAAAAAGTAAAAAAAGATGTAATTTCTTTATTGGAAGGGAAGAAACAAAAGGAAAGTTTAGAAAAGTTAAGAGAAATCAAAAAACAGTTTTTACAAGAAAACTACAATTTGTTAGCCAAGATTTTGGGAGAACCGAAATTTAATTTTGATTATGAATATAAGGATAAAAATAATCAAATAATAACCTACCAAAATATGACTCCGATTGCTTTTAAAGACAAGTTTCTAACCTTGAATTTAAAAGATTTTATATCCATTGGAAATCTACCAATGCATAACAAGAAATATGGCAAACTATATGCTAAAAAATATTTAGGAAATGTGCATGAAAAAAGCAAAGTTACTTTTTTGAATTTACCAGTTGAAGATTTAAAACAATTAGTTATTCAACAACTAAAAGATAAAATTCCCGTGTGGTTAGGGATTTATCATAAAAAGTTTAGAGATAAGAAATCAGGAGTCTTAGATGTAAGATTATATGATTATAAAGAGATGTTAGATGTCACCCCATTAAACAAAAAAGAGGCACTGGATACGAATGACATTTGGCTTGACCATGCTATGACTTTTTGTGGTGTGCATGTAGTTAATGATAAGCCTATTCGATGGAAAGTGGAAGATAGCAAAGGTATCCAAGAAAAGGTAAATGGCTATTATGTCATGAATGATAATTATTTTGATGAGTTTGTTTTAAATGTGATTATTCATAAAAAGTATTTATCAGCAGAACAGTTATCATTATTAGAACAAGAACCAATAGAAATTGAAATAACAGATTCATTTTAAGAACGTCCCCACTGGTTCCGGGAGTAAATGGGGACGTTTTTTATTGATAGAAATTTTATATTATTGAAAGATGAATTTATAATAATAAAAATATTTCATCTTTTTTTGTTGTATAAAAATGAGTGATAGCAAGAAAAAATTGCTATTTTTTAGAAGGGGTGGTCACTCATTGACAAAGTATAGATAAAGTGATAATCTAGTACAAAATACTAGATAGGAGGAAGAATATGGAAGGTATAAAAGTAGGAAATAAGCAATCAAAATACCCAATCATACAAGGAGGAATGGGGGTAGGAGTATCCTTACATAAATTAGCTGGAGCAGTTAGTAAAGAAGGGGGAATTGGAATTATTTCCACAGCTAATATTGGTTATCAAGAAGAAGATTTTAATACCAATCCCTTAAAAGCAAATTTAAGAGCCATTGGAAAAGAAATAAAAATGGCAAGAAAAATAGCAGGAGAAGACAAAATTTTAGGGGTCAATATCATGGTAGCACTTAACAATTATAAAGAAATTGTAAAAGAATGTGTGAAAAACAAAATTGATTTAATCATTTCAGGAGCAGGCATTCCGAAGGAATTACCTGAATATATAAAAAATTCTAAAACAAAAATAGCACCAATTGTTTCTTCTCTTAGATGTTGCAAGCTGATTGTGAAACATTGGATAAAAAAATACAATTACACACCAGATATGATAGTAATTGAAGGACCAGAAGCAGGTGGTCACTTAGGCTTTAAAAGAGAAGAATTAGAAGAGAGTAAAAAACCAAAGCTAGAAGAAATTACAAAAGAAATTGTAGCTTATCTAAAAGAAATAGAAATCGAAAGAGGAAAAGAGATACCTGTTATTGCAGCAGGGGGAATTTGGGATAATCAAGACATTCAAAAATTTTTATCCTTAGGAGCAAGTGGCGTTCAAATGGCTACTCGATTTGTTACTACTTATGAATGTGATGCTTCAGAAGAATTTAAAAAAGCTTATCTAAATGCCAATACACAAGATATAAAAATAATTAATAGTCCAGTGGGAATGCCGGGAAGAGCAATTTATAATGAATTTATCCAACAAAATGAAAAAGAAAAATGCAAAATCGAAAAATGTTATGGTTGTATCAAAACATGTCATGTAGTAGATGCACCATATTGTATTACAAAAGCCTTAATAAATGCTGTTAGAGGCAATATGGAAAAAGCTTTGATTTTTTGTGGAAGCAATGTAGGAAAAGTAAATAAACTGGTTTCTGTCCATGAATTAATGCAAGAACTTGTGATGGGCTAGATAACATAGAAAATCCCCCGATGATTCGGGGGACATCACTATCTACAGTTTTTGTTATTTTGATTTTCGTTATTGTTATTGTTTTGATTGTTTCTGTTATTATTTTGATTATTGTTTTTGTTTTCTTTATTTTTCTTTGACATGAAAAGCACCTCCATTCAAGTTTCAATTTTATTGTTGCCGATAAATTTTTAAAATATACGATTTTAAATTTGTCTTTTTCTTCCATTTAAGATATAATAGAAAAAACGATAAAACAAACAAAAGGAAAAATTTTCAAAGAACCAAAAAGAAAAAATAGAATAGAATAAATGGGAGGCAAATATGAGTTTTAAAAATGAAAAATTAGAAGAATTTAACGAATACATAAAATATAGAAAAGTGGCTATCATAGGATTAGGTGTTAGTAATCTACCATTATTAGACGATATGTATGATAAAAAAGCAAGAGTTACCGTTTTTGATGAAAGAGACATCGACGCGATTCCAAGACAGGTAATGGATAAAATAACAGCTCATGATTTTGCATTTTCTTTTGGAAAAAATTGTCTGGAAAATTTAAAAGGATTTGATATTATTTTCCGTTCGCCAAGTTGTTTGCCAACAAGATGGGAATTGCAACAAGAAGAAAATAGGGGAGCCATTGTTACCACAGAAATTGAAATGTTAATGAAAATGTGTCCTTGCAAAATCATTGGCATAACAGGAAGCGACGGCAAGACTACCACCACCAGTTTAATTCATGCTATTTTGCAAAAAGCAGGTTATCATGTGTTTCTAGGCGGAAATATAGGAACGCCATTGTTTACGAAACTTTCTGAAATGACGCCAGAAGATATTGTGGTATTAGAATTGAGCAGTTTTCAATTAATGGGAATGGAAATTAGCCCAGACATAGCTGTTATGACTAATATAACACCAAATCACCTAAATATTCATAAAGATTATGAAGAATACATTGAAGCTAAGAAAAATATTTTTAAATATCAAAATGAAAATGGTATTTTAATTTTAAATCATGACAACGAGATAACAAAAAATTGTGAAAAAGAGGCAAATGGGAAAGTAATCTTCTTTAGTCGTCAAGAAAAGTTAGACAATGGGTTTATGGTAGATGGTAGAGTGATAAAAGAATGTGAAGATAAAATAAGGAAACATATCTTTAATGGAGAAGACGCCATTTTAAGAGGAAATCATAATTTGGAGAATATAGCAACAGCAATGGCAGCTACCAAAACATTAGTATCGATAGAAACTGCTGTGGAAGCGATTCAAGAATTCAAACCAGTCGAACATCGAATTGAATTGGTTAGGGAAATAGACCAAGTGAAATGGTATAATGATTCAGCGAGTTCTTCTCCTACGAGAACCTTGTCTGGCTTACATGCTTTTGATGAAGATATTGTATTGATTGCCGGTGGCTATGACAAGAATTTGGATTATGAACCTCTTGCTAAACCAATTGTAGAAAAAGTAAAGGTGTTGTTATTGATGGGTCAAACTTCTGGTAAAATTTTTGATGTGGTAAAAGAGGAGTTGGAAAGTCAAAACAAAGATTTACCAATTTATATGTGCGAGAGCTTAGCACAGACGGTAACAATGGCTAAGAAATTGGCAAAGTCAGGTAGTGTTGTTTTGTTTTCTCCTGCGAGTGCTAGTTTCGATATGTTTCAAGATTTTGCAGATAGAGGCAATCAGTTTAAAAAATTAGTGAATGAATTGTCATAATTAATGTTGTTTTTACATATAATAATAGGAAAATGAAACTCGTAAACCCTTTCTTTGTAATATAGAGGCAAGCTATATGTAGCATCAAAGAATTTGCAACTTCCAAATGGAAAGGAGAGGCTATTATGGAAAAGGAAAAAAAGAAGTATAAACTTATTTTTAGGTTAAAATACTTTACGCCTTCTGGAACTCTTAAAACGGTAGCATATGTTCCAACATCTCTCAATAATACTCTATTAGAAATTTGTAAGAAAATGGATATTGAAATAAAAAGATTAAAAGTCAGAAATCCTTTTTTTCATTCTTCTATTAGAGTGTATTGTACGAAAGAACAATATGATATATTGTATAAAGAAATGTGCAATATGCATAAAGGTTTAAAAATGCTGAGTCCTTACAAACCATAAATTGAAATAACTTACTTGCCAACAAAAGATGTCCATTTCTGGACATTTTTTGTTTTAGGGTGCTACATTCTATTAATTCTGTCACACTAAAAATTCTTCTTCATAAAATATACTTAGAAATAATTTTAAGAAGGAGGTTATGATATGCATAACGAATCATATGAAGAGTACATAAGGAGCATTTTAGGCTATCCAAATTATAACAGTGATAATAATTGTTTTGAAAATGATTATAACATGGCAAATAATATGGCATTTCAAAGAAATAACCAAACAAACAGCCAATTAGAAGCTTGTTATCCAGAAATTTACAAAGTAGTCTATCCTATGGTAAACAAAGCCTGTAGTAATAATACCAAACCAATTACATCAGAATTAGTGGATGAATTGGCAGATGAAATTTATGCAGCAGTAGAAAATGATACCGAAATCAACATTAATATCAATTTAACAAATGAGGTATCATCTGTTGGAAATCGAAATAATTCCAGTCGTGTAAGGACAGAAACCGTCAAAGAAATTCCACAAAATCGAGGCGAAGATAGGCAATTTAGAAATCGAGGCTTACAAGATTTAATTCGAATTTTATTAATTAGAGAATTACTAGGAAGACCAGGAGGATTTCCCGGACATCGTCCGCCATTTCCACCTAATAGACCCCCAATGAGACCACCTTTTCCGGGAGGACCGGGAGGAAGACCACCAATCATGCCAAGAAGCAATTATTATGAGGATATGAATGATATTTATGAATAAAAAGAGAAAACTTTCATTATTTTTCCAAAAAATTCCATATATGCAAATTAATTTTTGCATATATTTTTTTATTTTGCAAAAAATAAAAATGAGAAATTTTGAAAGGTGGTAAAACAATGAAAGTAAAAGAATGTATGTGTCATGATGTATGTTGTGTAAAACCAGATACCAACTTAAATCAAGTAGCAAAACTAATGAGCGAAAATCATGTAGGATGTATTCCTGTTTGTGACGACAACAATTGTATCTGTGGAATTGTAACAGATAGAGACATCTTACTTCGTGCCGTGGCTTGTGAAAAAGATACAAAAAATTGTGCTGTTAGTGATGTTATGACTTGTAATGTATGCACTTGTACAGAAGATGACGAGATGTCAAATGCACAAAGCAAAATGTCTCAAAATCAAATTAGAAGATTGCCAGTTTGTGACCAAAACAACAAAGTAATTGGAATTTTAACATTAGGTGATTTAGCACAAAATGATAGAGAAATAGGAAAACAAGAGGTATGTAATACCATAGAAGGTATTTGTAATTGCCAAGAACACAAAAACGCAGAATAATTTTGAGAGAAGAACGGATAATATTCCGTTCTTTTACATAGAATAAACTAGGAGGAAGAACCATGATTATTGATGTTGCTTATTGGACAAGGGTTGCCAAAAACATATTATATGTTGTATTGCTATTATTAGGATTATACCTTGCCTTGAGACTTTCTATTTTCTATATGCCATTTTTAATTGCTTTTATCATATCTCTTATGATAGAGCCTGCTATCAAATGGAGCATGAAAAAAACAAAATTAACGAGAAGGACTAGCTCCATCATTATTTTTATCTTTGTTTTGGCTATTATTTTAGGGAGTTTAACTTGGATATTAATAACATTATTTTCAGAAGCCTCTAGTTTATTACAAGGTTTAAACAATTATTTCGATAAAGCCTACATACAGTTTCAGGCTCTCATAGAACGTTTTGATTTTGATAAAATTCATTTATCAGATGAGGTATTAAATGTCGTCCAGAATTCAACAGGTGATTTATTAGAAACCATCTCTAATTGGTTAAGAAACTCTTTAACAGGGTTAATCAATTTAGTAACGAGTTTGCCATCCATTGCCATTTGCATTGGTATCACAGTGGTTGCCTTATATTTTATTTGTGTAGATAAAATTTATATATTAGACCAAATTGAACATCATCTTCCCAAAGTATGGGTCAAAAAAATAGGAAGCCATCTGCGTGATTTAATTCAAACCTTAGGAGGTTATTTAAAAGCAGAGGCTACCTTAGTTCTCATTTCCTTTATTATTTCTTTAATTGGCTTATATATCTTGCAATTTACCGGATTTAACATATCATATCCGTTATTAATGGCTTTATTTATTGGATTTGTAGATGCTCTTCCCATTCTTGGGTCAGGAACTGTCATGGTTCCTTGGGCCGCCATTTCTGCCATCAATGGAGACTTTAATTTAGGAATTGCTATCATCGTTTTACTTATCATTATGTCAGTTGCCAGACAAGTATTAGAACCTAAGCTAGTTAGTAAAAATATTGGTGTTCACCCAATCTTTACTTTAATTGCTATGTATACTGGCTTTAAAATAATGGGAATTATGGGATTGCTGATTGGTCCTATTGTGTTGATTATATTTAAAAATATTTTTGCTAGTTTGATTGATAAAGGTGTGTTTAAGACAATTTTTGACCGAAGATGAGGACATGGGGACGTAGATAATGTCCCCATGTCCTCTCCAAAATGATAATTGATTGCTTCGCCTAAAATTTTATTACATTTATTTAAAATCACTTGAAAATTATGGAGAAATATTATATAATAAAGTATACATAAAAAGTTTTTTTGAAAAACTTTTGACATATTTTGTTTTTAGCAATAAATAGAAAGGATGGCATTCATTATGGAAGAGAAATGGAAGAAGGTAGAGGACAATATGGGATTGATTCATATAATTTCTCAACGAACTATATTAAACAATCCTGAATTAAACCGGTGCTATAATTACTGGTATGAAGAATTTATAGGCGAAGGTAAATTGGGCTTAATAAAAGCCATTGATACGTACGATGACACTAAAAGTGAATTTTCTACTTATGCAGGAAAATGCATTGAAAATCGAATTAAAGAATTCTTGCGCAAGGAATTTGCTAAAAAAAAGGGGTACGCTCAAAATGTTAGCAAATCTTTAGATGAGCACCTGAATTTTGAAAATCAGGAGAATTCAAATGCAGATAATTTCTGTGATACATTGATAGGACAATTTGATGTGATTGATATAGACAAGTTGGAAGAAAAAGAATTTATTCTTAAATATATTAATATCATATTAAATTGTTTATCGACAAGAAATATATGTAGTATCTTTTATTTTTTAGCAGGAAAAAAGCAAAAATATATAGCTGATAAACTACATATTAGTCAATCATATATCAGTAAAATTAAAAATGAAAGTTTTGAATATTGCCGAGAAATTCTTTATACGGATAAAATTTATAGTGAACGATTCTGTCTGAAGGAGGAAAAAAATGAATATATTTTAACAATTTCAACACATGAATATTCCATAAGAGCTGTAAAAATTATAGACTCTTTTGATAAAAGTTCTACTATAGTATGCCGAAGGAACAAAACGGGAATGACAATATGGACGCAAGATTTGGATGAAGATTTTTATTTCGTTCTTGCAGAAATATTCAATAAACAGTTAATATGAAATTGCTAGAGATGAAATATTAAAAAAGACAAAGAATCAGCTGTATTTATTAGCTGATTTTTTGTTCTTTAGAAATTTCTCTATATTCCTTGTCTGTAAGCTTGCTTAATGCTTGCACAGCTAAGGGTATCCCCAAAATCATCTTCGGTCTTAATTATTATTCCCACTCAATGGTTGCTGGTGGTTTAGAGGTAATATCATATACCACTCGATTGACATGATTGACTTCATTTACAATACGAGAAGATACTTTTTCTAAAATTTCATAAGGAATTTTGCTCCAAACACCTGTCATAAAATCTGTTGTTTCAACAGCTCGAAGGGCTATGGTATAATCATAAGTTCTTTCATCTCCCATGACACCAACGGATTTCAGATTGGTTAAGACAGCAAAATATTGATTGATACTTTTGTGTAGACCTGCGTTAGCAATTTCTTCTCTGAAAATACTATCCGCATCTTTTAGTATGGTTAGTTTGTCGTCTGTAATATCTCCAATGATTCGGATGGCTAGTCCTGGACCAGGGAAGGGTTGACGATACACTAAGTTTTCTGGAATTCCTAATTCTAATCCTGTTTTTCTAACTTCGTCTTTGAATAAATCTCTTAATGGTTCTACGATTTCTTTGAAATCTACATAGTCAGGAAGCCCACCAACATTATGATGGCTTTTGATAACCGAACTTTTTCCTAAACCACTTTCAATGACATCAGGGTAAATGGTTCCTTGTACTAAAAAGTCAACGGTTCCAATTTTTTGAGCTTCTTCTTCAAAAACACGTATAAATTCTTCTCCAATGATTTTTCTTTTCGTTTCTGGGTCAGACACACCTGCTAATTTTTCTAAAAATCTATCTTTTGCGTTGACTCTAATTAAATTGATATCAAATTGATTTCTAAAAATTTCTTCCACTTCGTCTCCTTCATTTTTACGAAGAAGCCCATGGTCAACGAAAATACAAGTTAAATTTTTACCGATGGCTTTGGAAAGTAAAACAGCAGCTACCGACGAATCAACTCCACCTGATAAGGCACATAGGGCTTTTTTATCTCCGATTTTTTCTTTTAATTTTTGAATACTTTCTTGGGCAAAAGAACGAATTAGCCAGTCTCCTTTACAGTTACAGATGTTAAATAAGAAATTTTTAATGACTTGAATGCCATTAACAGAGTTATTTACTTCAGGATGAAATTGAATGCCATATAATTTCTTTTCTGAATTTTCCATTGCTGCATTTGGACAAGATGGGGTAGAGCCGATATTTCTAAATCCTTCTGGTACGGTTTCAACGTAATCAGTATGACTCATCAAGAAAGGATTCGTATCTTTAAATCCTTGTAAAAGTAGGGAAGAGTTATCGATGGAAATATCGATGGTTCCGTATTCACGTTTGTTTGCTCTCGCTACTTTTCCTCCTAATGTGTAAGTCATCAATTGCATGCCATAACAAATGCCAAGTACGGGAATTCCTAAATCAAAGATTCTTTCGTCACATCTAGGTGAATCTTCTCCATATACACTGGCAGGTCCTCCTGTAAAGATGATTCCTTTTGGTGCTTTTTGCTTAATTTCTTCTAGGGATATATGATAAGGGACTACCTCAGAATAAACGTTACATTCTCTTACTCGTCTTGCGATTAGTTGGTTGTATTGTCCTCCAAAGTCTAGGATTAATATTAATTCATTTTTCACTTGTTTTACCTCCGAAATAAATTTGTATTATTTTATCATGTTTTGGAGAAAATGTAAAGAAAAAAGAAAATCACTAACGACTGGAAAAAATTGACAAAACCATCAATATATTATATAGTGTATATGCCTTTCTCAAGGTAGAAGGGAGGGTTGTCTAATTTATGAAGGAACTACTTAAAGTGTTGAAACTTTATCTGCTTTACTTGATTGTAAAACATTTATTGGATTAGACATAAAGGAAAAGACTAGGTGCCAGCAAAGCATACCTAGTCTTTTTACGTCTTTTATTTCAGAACTACTTATCGACGTCTTGATGCTATTATAGCATCTATCTTATTATATGTCAAATATTGTATTTTATGAAAATTTTTAAAGCACACCACTTGTTGGAATATAACTCTCATCAGGAGGATAGACAAACTCGTCAGACGGCTTATCAATTTTTATCATTTGTGTAACTTTCACAATTGGCATATCGCCATGATAATCACTCTTAATAATTTTGCCTGTTAATTCGACCCAAGTATCATCTTCAAAATTATTTGCATTTTCGCATTCACACAAAAATCCAACTACAACAGATTGGAAATCGGAAGAAATAATCATATCACGAGCTAACACAAATTGATTTTCTTTTAAATCTAATACACGATAAACATATCCCGTAAAATTAATTTGAACTCCTACATAATCATTTATATTTTCATG
The DNA here is from genome assembly GCA_948472955.1 of uncultured Clostridium sp. Classification (GTDB taxonomy): domain Bacteria; phylum Bacillota; class Clostridia; order TANB77; family CAG-508; genus CAG-269. Next base: position 24,260 of record CAOKVW010000017.1, read on the forward strand.
AACTGTTTTTAATATATTAGTATAGTTAGCAGTCGACAGTTTTGTGATTTTGTTTTGGGGTAAACAAGAAGAACTTTCGTGAGAATTACTTGCTCCATGAAATACTTTAAAACTTACAATTCCAACAATGATAATGACTAAAATAACAATTCCAATAAAGAAATATTTAAAGGTTTTACTCCCATTAATCTTAAGATTATAGACAAACATAAGCATCCTCTTTTCTATTTAATACTGTTACTTGAATTTATGTGAAAACACAAAAAATATTCATTAAATATCTCTCAAATTTTTCTAAAAGTACTTGCTAAAAACAAACTTTAGTGATATAGTAACGAGGTAAAAAAATAAACTTAGGAGGAAGGAATACGAAAATGAGTATCTTAAACAAAATTTTTAAAACCTATAGTGAAAAAGAAGTAAAAAGAGTCATGCCATTGGTAGAAAAAATCAATGGATTAGAAGAAGAAATTTCAAAATTAAGTGATAGTGAATTAAGGGGAAAAACCGAATATTTCAAAAAACAATTAGAAGAAGGAAAAAACCTAGACGATATTTTACCAGAAGCCTTTGCTGTTGTAAGAGAAGCCTCTAAAAGAGTATTAGGCATGAGGCACTTTGATGTCCAACTAATCGGTGGAATCATCTTACATCAAGGAAGAATTGCAGAAATGAAAACAGGAGAAGGAAAAACCCTAGTAGCTACTTTGCCAGTTTACTTAAACGCTTTAGAAGGAAAAGGAGTTCATGTCATTACTGTCAATGATTATCTTGCCAAAAGAGACAGTGAATGGATGGGAAAATTATATAAATTCTTAGGTCTATCTGTTGGATTAGTTATCGCTGGAATGGAGCCACAAGAAAAACAAGACGCTTACAATGCAGACGTAACGTATGGTACCAACAATGAATTTGGATTTGATTACTTAAGAGATAATATGGTTATCTATAAAAATCAATTGGTACAAAGAGGATTACACTATGCCATTGTGGACGAAATCGATAGTATTTTAATCGACGAAGCACGTACCCCTCTGATTATATCTGGTAGAGCCAATGAATCTTCTGACTTATATAGAAAAGCCAATAATTTTGTCAAAAAATTATCACCTAAAATTATCGTAGAAGAAGACATCAAGGATTATAACCAAGCAGAAGATAATGAAAAATATGATTACATTGTTGACTTAAAGGCAAAATCTGCCTCTTTGACACAAAAAGGAATTCAAAAAGCAGAGGAAACCTTTGGGCTTGAAAACTTCAACGACTTAGAAAACTCAACTTTAGTACACCATGTCAATCAAGCATTACGTGCACATGGCGTTATGAAAAAAGATATTGATTACATTGTAAAAGATGGGGAAGTATTGATTGTTGATGAATTTACAGGACGTATCATGTATGGTAGAAGATATAACAATGGATTACATCAAGCGATTGAAGCCAAAGAAAATGTAAAAATCGCAGATGAGTCAAAAACATTAGCAACCATTACTTTCCAAAATTTCTTCAGAATGTATGACAAATTATCTGGTATGACAGGTACAGCTATGACAGAAGCAGGAGAATTTGAGGAGATTTATAACTTAGACGTTGTGGACATTCCAACCAATAAGCCTATGATTCGTGATGACCAAAATGATGTGATTTATAAAAATGAAAATGCTAAATATAGAGCCATTGTAGAAAGTATCAAAAAGAGTCATGAAAAAGGACAACCTGTGTTAGTTGGTACCGTATCGATTGAAAAATCAGAAAAATTAAGCAAATTATTAAAACAAGAAGGAATTCAACACGAGGTATTAAATGCTAAATATCATGAAAAAGAAGCTGAAATTGTAGCACAAGCTGGTA
>CAOKVW010000018.1 GCA_948472955.1 uncultured Clostridium sp.
TTTCAAGTTATCAATCGGAAGGAAATCCGATTTACACAACTTTTTCGATAGTCTCATTTTAGATTTATTTAAATAGATTTGATGGGAATCAATGGTAAGTAAAATGATTATTAGTAAATTATCCATTTTTTGATATTCTAATAGTACATCTGGTTGCACATGACATTCCCATATTCCGCTTTTTCTTTGGTTCTAATAAATGATTTCTATATTTAGCTGGTAAAAGTTTATTTGAAGCAAGTATATCGATAACTTCATCTAAAGAATCATAATTAAAATTAGGCTGTTTTTGTAGCTTTTTCAATTGTTTTTTGAACTTATTTGTTAATTTTATTTCATATCGTTTCATCATTATTGATATCCTCCAATATTTCACCTAAATTAGTATAACTCTTATATTTATCTGGATTTTTTAGTATTTCATCAGCTTCTGCTATTGCTTCTAACATATCATCACTAAATTTAGGTTTCTTTATTGTAAAAGGAATACTATCAGTCAATACAACTTGTTTTAAAAATATTGTTACAGCCTCAGCTATATTCATTCCTAAATCATTTAAAGTTCCTTCAACTTCTTTTTTTAGTTCTGGTTCAATTCTTATATTCAATGTATCTGTTTTTGCCATTGCAAACACCTCCATATTTCTTACATACTTACATTGTAACACGATGTAATTACATTGTCAATATTATTATATTATTATTTGCCAATAAAAGTGATATTATTCTTTTTTATTATTAAGGTTACACAAATAGCATTTTTTATGTTTAAAAATATCTCAAAGCGATATAATTAAAAAGTTTTACATTAAAGTAATGTAAGTTATTGACTAAAAAGATTTAATCATTAAAAATATAGAAAAACTATATTTATATATCAATTTTATTCATAATGGCAAGAAAAAGTAATTTTTGACTATCTTCAAGTCTAACTAAATATGAAATTATGCTAATAATAGATGTTTTTATTGCACTAATACTACAGCTTTCCATTTTAGCAATATCGGAATAATTTAAAATATTATTGTTACTATTAGGCATTAAGTTATAGTACATCAAAAATCTTCTTTTTTGTTTTTGTGTTCCATCTTCTAAACCTTTGATAAAATCTGCAAGCAATATTTTTTTGTTTTTATCAATGTCTTTAATTCTAATATTACCTAAGAAATTATGAACTTGTAAAGAAAATTTATCTTTTTCTAATCTTGTAAAATCTTTAGGATTCCCTAATGATACCATATAAGTAAAGCCTAATTTGAAATATTTTTTATTCCAATATTCTGTTTCTCTACAGCAATAATCTTCTATTTCAGTTATGACATTCATTAAGTTACTTAATTTATCTTTGTCATTTCCTACTATTTCTCTAAGCATATCATATAACTTTTCTTCTTCTTTTATAATATTATGATATTTTTTATATTCGTTTGTATCATTTAATAGGCTTTCTTCAAATTCTATACTTAAAGAATCATATAATGTCTCTAGTATTGGTTGTTTAAAAAATTCTTCTATAACTATTGGTTTTCTAATAATCTTTAGTTATATGCCTAATATAAAAAAATGATAATATTTCAGCTAAAATAACAAATAATTGTAAGAATACTATTATTTGTTGATGAATTTCTGTTGGCAAATTATTAAGAAAAAGAATAAATTGCATTATATTATTAGAAAACACTTTTTTTCCCTCCCTTCCATTAGACTACATTTATTATCAATATTAGGACAAATGTCCGCATAAAAATCATAAAAATTTGCTATCCTATATATTGAAATTAAATGAAAGGGTAGCAAGTTATGACATTATCAAAGGCAATAATAAAAAGAATTAATAATTTAATGGAAATAAAAAATATTGAGAATCCACATCAATTAGCTTTGAAATGTGGACTTGATGAGTCTGTAATTCGTAGTGTATTAAGCGGAAGAACAATACATCCAAGTATTCATACAATGTTTTTTATAGCCTTTGGATTTAATATGACATTATCAGAGTTTTATAATGATCAATTATTTAATATTGATAATATTGATGAAAACTGAAATTTTTAAATATCAGTTTTTTCCATAATAACATATATTTATAAAATATACAATATTTTATATAATATATTATCTATTATATATTTTTATAGTCTATTTTATTTTGAGTTTAAACTTTATAATATTTTAGGGGTATAAAAATGGTACAATTAAAATTAAAAGAAATCTTAGAAAAAAAGAAAGTAAGTAGATACAGATTACAGTTATTAACCAATCTAAATTATCCAAGAGTTAATCAATTATATAAAAATACGGCAAAAAATATCAGTTTTGAAGAAATAGACATATTAACAAATGTTTTGGATTGTTCAATATCTGATTTAATAGAAAAAAAGTAAAAAATCTAAAATGATAATATTCTTTACAAGTAAAATGAATTAATATATAATAAGCCTATCCTTATTCAAGGAAATCTTGAAGAAAGGAGGCAAAACATAATGTTCCTAGCAAAAATCTTACTAAAGATATTTGCTATTGTAATTGATGTGGTTATTCTAGTAATAGAAATAATCAAAAACTTACATAAATAGCAAAACCCCTCGTAGTTCGCACCTACGAGGGTTTTAATGTTTTGTTCCTAATCTTACTAATGCTTAAACTATAACTATTATAGCATATATTTTTATTATATGTCAAATTTTAAAAAAGTATTCCTGAAAATTATAAATTGCAATAATAAATCTCATTAATCTTCCATTTTTAAATAATCTCTTTTTCCATATAACACTCTATAAATAACAACTTGCTTATATGTTTCTTCTATTTCATATAATGCAATATAATTATCTATAACTAATTTTCTATATATATTATTGTGTGGTTTAATATGTACTTCTACACAAGAATAAGGATTTTGTTCTAACCTAAAAATACTTTGTTCAATTTTATCCATTAATCTGTTAGCTGTTTCTACTTCCAATAAGTGTTCTGAAATATATTCATATATTTCTTCAAGTTCTTCTTTTGCTGTATCTGTAAAAACGATTTCATAGGTATTAGTATCCATATTTTTCTCTCAACCCCTTAAAAACAGTCCTAGCACTATGAACTTGACCTTTTTCATATTCTTTTTTGCTTTTTTCTAGCTTGTTTAAAAATACTTCTTTTTGATATTTTTCTAAACTAATTACTACTAAATCTTTTTTATTATCTCTTTTTACAATTATTGGTTCTTCTATATCATCAACTGCACTAACAGTATTTTCAAATTCTCTAACAGTAATTTCTTTTTGCATAATATCACGACCTTCCTATATTTTATATTATACCACATTTATTTAAAAATTTACTAGATTTTATAAAAATTTCTTGAAAATACTTAGTTAGTGCTTAATTTTAAATAAAAAAACTGGTGACGGATTGGTGACGAAAAAGTGACGAAAGTTAAAAAAACCTAAAATATTGCAAGATATTTCAAAATAATAAAAAGCTATGAAACATAGATACTACAACACTTTGAAACAATTTATAATATTTTAAAACAAGTGTTCTATCACATTCGTAACCTGTAGGTCGGCGGTTCAATTCCGCCTGGTGGCTCCAAAAATCAAAAATTCTTTGCAATTTTTACAAATTTACAAGAGTTTTTTAGATGTCGAAAGCCTTTAGACAAAAGAGCTTTCTATTTTTTACTTTTATACAATTTTGAATAATTTCTAGAAATTTTTTATACAAATATTAGAATTACATTAGAAAATATGTAAGATATTGACAAAATTTTAAACAAAAAATAATAGCTTAACACTTGTCATCAAGTATTAAGCTATTTTACTTTTCATCATAGGTTTTACCTATGGCATCGGCATACCGCCTCAAATATCTATAATTAGTATAGCATTTTCGTTACGATAAGTCAATGAAAATATAAAATTTTATATTTATATTAGTATTATATGCAAAATTAAGAATATTATTGATTATTTTTGAGTTTCTCCATTTTATAATGTATAGGTTCAAATATTTGCTCAAATAACTTATTATAGATTTTGTCAAAGAACTGATTAGAAGTTCTTCCAAGTTTTGAAATTACTCTATTTTTGTCGATGTACTTAGCTTCATATAACATAACTACGGTATTCCTTTGAAAACCATCATTAGGTGTTCCAACTTCAAATTCAGGATAGATATTTCCTTTTTTATCTTTTCTAGGTGTACCACTTGAACATGGAACTATAAATATTTTAGTAGAGGTTTCTTTTATAACAATAGCAGGGTGGATATAAGCGAATTCTCTATCATAATTATTCCAACCTAAATCAACTAAAAGAATTTCTCCTAAATTATATTTTGTAAAGTTGTTTTGTTGAGATGCAGATAAATGCTTTTCGTTTGATTCTATCCATAATGCTATTTCATAAGCAGATTGTTCAGTCAATTTAAACTCATAATTTTTTAAAGATGTAAAAAATTCTTTTTTTAGTTTTTCGTCTTGCATAAATTTTATATTTTTAAACTTTACATCATTTCTTTTTATTAAGTTAATTATATTTTTGTTTATATCCATGTAAAATAGTCACATCCTTTGAACAATATTATATAAGTTTTAAGAATAGAAGTCAATAGATTTTAAAACAAAAGTTCGTAAATCAAATATAGTACTAGATTTTTTTGCGTAAGTGTGATATAAGGATATAAAATATAGTAAAAAATGGTGAATTTATATGAAAGATAAAACAATATATTTTAAAGTTATATTTTCAATTACTTTCTTTGGACTTTTTATTTTTATGATTTGTTCAGAATGGGCAAAGGAAAATATTAATGCACTCTCAATAGGAATTTTATTAATTGCTTTTTTGCCATGGATTATAAAATATATAAAATCAGTAGAAATGTTTGGAGTGAAGGCAGAGATTATATCAGAAAAGGAAATGAACAAAGTTGATGATATGATAAAACCTAATATCATTAAAGAAACAGAAAATATTATTAATGGTATTAAACCAGTATATGGAATATGTAAAGAGTTGTATGAAAAGGATTATATAAGTGATAATGAATATGCAATAATTAAAGAAATATTACCGATATTAAATAAAGCAATACATTCTCAAATAGAAAATGTAGATGAAAGACAAATTGAATGGATTAGAAACAAGATAATTGTTATATTAGAGCATTTAGATTATCGATATAAAACAAACAAAGATTTTGATGATTGGTTGAGAATATAATATTTTTTTGGGAGGGAGAGTTTATTAATGAATACAAATTATATTATTATTGGAGATAGTATTACATATGGAATTGGAGATTTTGAAAGTGGTGGATGGGCATCAATGTTCAAGAATTATATTGTTAACAAACATGATTCAAAAGTATGTAACAATTATGTTCATGTTGTAGGTTTTCCATGAGCTACAAGCTCAGATATATTAAATAAAATTGATAGTATATTACAAGCATTTTTGCATAAAGAATTTACCAACACAGTTATACTTTCTATTGGGGTTAATGATACTCAAGTTTTCAATGAAGAGCCTAAAAATAACATAGAACAGTACAAATTAAATATAGAAAAAATTGCAAAATTTATTACAGACAATGAGTGTAATTTAATAATTCTAGGACTAACACGAATAGAAAGTGATGAAAAATTTTTGTGGAAACTTAATAAATATTATGATAATGATATTATTTCGGAATATGACAGAGACTTGAAACTTATTTTAGATTATGATGAAGAATTAAAAGAATTATGCAAAAATAATAAAATTAAGTATATTCCAATGCAAGAAGTATTAGAAAAAGTTGATTTTATTGATGGATTACATCCAAATCATAACGGACATAAGAAGATTTTTGAGTACATAATAGGGGAGATAAGATGAATATAGATATTAACAATGTAAAAATCATAGTTATAATTCCAGTTGATAATGTAGAGGATGTAAGAAAGGTAATATGTGAAGCTGGTGCTGGAATAATTGGAAATTATACATATTGTTCAATAACAACAAAATGTATTGGCACTTTTAAACCAACAGAAAATGCAAATCCATATATTGGAAAGAAAAATAAATTAGAATTTGTTGAAGAAGAAAAATTAGAAGTTAGATGTAATATTAATAAAGTTAAAGATATAATATCAAAGATAAGAGAAGTTCATCCATATGAAGAACCAGCAATTGATATTGTTCCATTGATAGATGAAAGTTTATTTAATTAGAGTTGAGTGTTTTTAGAAATTTTCATTATAAAACTTATATTAGACAACTATTTGCGATATGTTTTTACAGAGCAAGGAATAGATATGTTGGCTGGAATATTAAAGAGTGAAGTTAGTATTAAAATAATGGATTCATTTGTGGAAATGAGAAAATTCATAAGTGTAAATAAGAGTTTATTTGAAAAAGCAGTTACTTTTTATTTTGCAAAAATACTATTAATTTTATGTGTCTTATGCTATACTAATTTCAACAGTTGATGATTAAACAAAATGTGGGAGAAACACTATGAAAATAAATATTTAGGGAGATGAAAAGCAGAATATGGTTGAATTATCAAAAGAATTAATGTATAAACAGAGAGAAATAAATAAAGCACCAGCATGGAGATTAACAGAGCTTGCTATAGCAAAGGGGAAAGAATTAGCAAGAAAATACAACGAGGATGAAAGATTAATATTAACCTCATTATATTTAGCACATACTGTATTCAGTCCAATATGGCAAGGAGAAATACAAAAAAACCATCCGAAATTAAGTGCTGAATTTTCCAAGAAATATTTAGAAAAATGGAAAGTAGAAAAAGAGGAGCAAGAAATAATATTAAATGCCATAGAAGCCCATCATAATGATGTGGAAGTTAAAACAAAAATTGGAGAAATTGTGAAAAATGCAGAATGTTTTAAATTTGTAACAATAGAGGGAAGCCTTATCTGGTTGCATGAATTAGGTTTAAGGGGGATTCCCTATGAAGAAGCAAAGGAAAAGGTTATCAAGAAAATGGAACAAAAAAGAGCACTACTAACATTAGAAGATTGTATAAAAGAAGCAGAAATTAATTGTAAAGAAATAATCCAATTATTTACTTAATAGAATCATATGAGTAGTGTAATGTTAAGAAAGGGAAGAAATATGCCAATAGAAAAGACAAAAATAAAATCGAATCAAGACGGATTAGAATTAGAAATGTTGTTAATAAAACCAGAAGGAGAAATTAAAGGAATTGTTCAGATATCACATGGAATGGCAGAACACAAAGAAAGATATAAAACATTTATGGAATATTTAGCCTCCTGTGGTTACATGGCGATTATTCATGACCATAGAGGACATGGAGCAAGTATAAAAAGACATGAAGATTTAGGTTATTTCTATGATGAAAAAGGAGAAGCCATCGTAGAAGATTTACATCAAATAACTACTTATATCAAGGAGCAATATTCCAATAAAAAAGTAATTTTATTGGGACATAGTATGGGGTCTATGGTAGTAAGAAAGTACATCAAAAAGTATGATAAAGAGATTGATGGGTTGATTGTATGTGGTTCACCTAGCCGAAATCCATTTGCAGGTTTAGCACTGGGGGTGGTGAAACTTTTAAAAATTTTCAAGGGTGAATATCATAGAAGTAATTTCATTCAAAGACTAGCATTTGGAACTTATAATAAAAATATAAAAAATCCTATTTCTGAAAATGCTTGGGTTTGTGCCAATGAAAATACAGTAAAAGAATATGATAAAGATGAATTAAATGGCTTTGTTTTTACTTTGAATGGATTTCAAAATTTGTTTATTTTGATGAAAGATATTTATAACAAGCAAGGCTGGCAATTAAATAATCAAGAATTACCAATCTTTTTTATCGCAGGAGAAGATGACCCAGTTATTATGAGTACAAAGGATTGGCAAAAGGCTCAGGATTTCTTAAAAGAGATTGGATACCAAAATGTGTCAGGAAAATTGTATTCTGGTATGAGACATGAAATTCTGAATGAAAAAGAAAATAAAATGGTTTTTGAGGATGTTTTGGAATGGATAGAGAAAAAATAGTTTTTATGAGCCAAATAATATATATCATAGACAGAACATATTTTAAATGGGATAGATAAGAATGATAGAAATAGAATTAATGAAAAAAATGAGACAGCCAATCATCGATTGGTATCAAAAAAATAAAAGAGAATTGCCATGGAGAAAAGAAAAAAATCCGTATCATATATGGATTTCTGAAATCATGTTACAACAAACAAGAATAGAAGCGGTAAAACAATACTATGAGCGATTCTTAAAAGAAATTCCGACCATACAAGATTTAGCGGAAATAGACGAAGAAAAATTATTAAAATTGTGGGAAGGATTAGGTTATTACAATCGTGCCAGAAATTTAAAAAAAGCAGCACAAGTCATACAAGAAAAATACAAAGGGAAAATGCCAAAACATGATAAAGAATTAGTGGAATTGCCTGGAATTGGGGAATATACAGCAGGAGCCATTAGTTCGATTGCCTATGATGAACCAGTACCAGCAGTGGATGGAAATGTACTCCGTGTTGTCAGTAGAGTGGTGGGAAGTAAAAAGGACGTTTTAGAAACTAAAACGAAAAAAGAATTTACACAAAAGCTACGAGAAATTATGCCAAACCAAGCAGGGGATTTTAATGAGGGACTAATGGAACTGGGAGAATTAATTTGTATTCCAAATGGAGAGCCATTGTGTGAAAAATGTCCATTGCAAGAAATTTGTATTGCTAAAAATGAAAATTTAACAGATGTGATTCCTGTTCGTAATCAGAAAATTAAGAGAAGGAAGGAAGAAAAAACGGTATTCCTATTGGAGTTTGAAGGGAAGATAGCAATTCAAAAGAGAGAAAAAACAGGTTTATTAGCCAATATGTATGAATTCCCTAATGTGGATAAAAGGCTAAAGAAAGATGAGATAGAAACTGTATTACAAAGTTGGGGATTAATAGGTAATCAAATCGAAAAAATTGGAACACATCATCATGTTTTTTCTCATATTGAATGGGATATGGTAGGATATAAAATTCAAGTAAATAGCATCAATTCAGCGTTTATATGGGTGGAGAAACATGAGATTTTAGAGAAATATCCAATACCAGGTGCTTTTGTACCATTTCGTGATAAAATGTAAAGAAATCATATTGTGTTTTGAAACAAATTATTGTATAATAACTATGGATAGGGAGTGGTATCGAAGTGGTCATAACGAGCTACACTGGAACTGTAGTAGTCGCGAATAGCGGCTCGTGGGTTCGAATCCCACTCACTCCGCCATATTGAGTAGCTTTCATGATTTTAGAAGGCTACTGTTTTTTATAAAAATGTTACCATACTTGTCCAAGTAATAAAGAGAGTTAGGATAAAAAATAAAAAGGGGTGAAAAGTAATGAAAATAGGATTTACCATTGGCAAATTTGCACCATTACATAAAGGACATCAATATTTAATCGAAAAAGGACTAAAAGAAATGGACAAGTTCTATGTCATTATTTATGAAACAAAAGTAACAGAAATTTCAATCGAAACTAGAGCTAATTGGATTAAACAAATGTATCCAGATGTCAATATAATTTATGCCAAAAATCCACCAAGTCAATATGGCTTAGATGAAGAAAGTGTAAAAATACAAACGGATTATTTAAAAGAAATGGTTAAAGGAATACAAGTAACTCATTTTTATAATAGTGAGCCATATGGTAAATTTGTGGCGAGAGATTTAGGTGTGAAGGAAATACAAGTTGACCGAAAAAGAGAAAAATTTCCGATTAGTGGTACAGAGATTCGTAAGGGAGTAAAAAATAAGGAAAATTTTTTAGAGGAAATAGTGTATAAAGATTTAAAATAGATTTAATGTAAATCATATTTCTCCTCCATTTTTGCACAAAATTCATCCATGGTACGATAACGTCCCTCATCAATTTCCTTAAGTGCTTGTTCAATTTTTGCAAAAATATCTTTTTGAAATTCTTCAAACGTAGCATAATGCTTATCAAAATGTGCAGACACAAGTCTGTCAATTCTTTCATCTTCTCTTTCTTCCAAGTTTTTTTTCAAATTTTCATATGCTTCATCACTTAAAACAACTCTTAAGAAAAGCTTCCAATAAAATTAAGAAAAAATCAATAGAATTTCTAGAACAGTTATGCTAAAATAAATCCAACAGAATGGAACATAGGAAAGAGGACATGGGGACGTAGATAATGTCCCTCTAATTATAGATAGGGACATTATCTACGTCCCCATGTCCTCTCTCCTAAAGAAATGTGACAAAAAGGGACGCCCCTCTTGTCACACAGAGAAGAAAGGAGAAGGGAATGGAAAAAACCGTATTACAATGTGAAAATTTAAACAAGAAATTTGGCAAAAAGCAAATATTAAACAATGTTTCTTTTGCCATGGAAGAAGGAGATATTTTAGGCTTTATTGGACCAAATGGAGCGGGAAAAACGACCACCATCAAATTGATATTAGGATTGCAAAGTATTACAGAGGGAAAGGTTAGTATTAATGGTTATGATATTGAAAGCCAATTTACAAAAGCAATTGAAAAAGTGGGAGCGATTGTAGAAAATCCGGATTTATATATGTATTTATCTGGTTATGAAAATTTGAAATTAATTGCTAATTTGTATGCTAATATTAATCAAGCTAGAATTGATGAAGTAGTGAAACTAGTTAGATTGGAAAATCGAATTAAAGATAAGGTTTCCAAATATTCTTTAGGTATGAGGCAGAGATTGGGAATTGCCCAAGCAATTTTGCATAAACCGAATCTGTTAATCCTAGATGAACCAACGAATGGATTAGACCCAGAAGGAATTAAGGAGATGAGAGAGCTTCTTGTAGATTTAGCAAAAAGAGAGAAAATGGCTATTTTAATATCGAGCCATAATTTAGCGGAATTAGATAATTTGTGTAATAAAGTTTGTATTATTAAAAATGGAGAAATCATTGAAACAAGTGATATTTCTGGAATGAAAGCTCAAGCAGGAAAGCAGTTCAAAATATTTGAGGTAGAAGATAGTAAAAAGATAAAAACCTTGTTACCAGAAGCAGTTGTTATGGGAAATAACAAATTTAAACTAGATATACCAAAAGAAGAAATACCAGAAACGATTATAAAATTAGTAGAAAATCAAATTAAAATTTATGGCGTGAAAGAGGAAGAAAAATCCTTAGAGCAAGCATTTTTTGAAAAGACAGGAGGGAATGTAATTGAGTAGATTGATTAAAAATGAATTCATTAAAATTTTCAAAAAGAAAAGTATTTATATTACATTGTTAGTGGTTTTAGCTTTTGTTATTTTAACCAATTGTATTTATAAATTCTTTTACCATAGTGGTAGTTATCAGGAATACAATGATAATTATATTCAATATTTGAAAGAGGATTTAGCCAAATTGGACCCCAATAAATCAAGTGACACCAAAATGTATATTGACCTAAAATCAGAGTTAGACATCTATGAAATGAAGCAAAAATATGAAACAGGAACTTGGCAAAGAGAGGTATTATCAAGTCAAGTTAGTAGTTATGTAAGTGAGAAGAATACGTATTTATATGGAGAAAGCAAAGATACAGAAAAAGTAGCAGAAATAGAAAAAACCATCAACAAAATTCTAGAAAAGTTAGAACAAGACGATTGGAGATATTTTGCACAAGAAGAGCTAAATCAAGCAAAAACAGCATTAACCACGTTAGAAAACCAAAAAGCAAATACACAAGATAAGCAAGAATTACAAGTCTTAGAAGCGACAATTAAGAATGCAAATATAGATAAAGAAGTGGCAGAAATTCGAGTGAACAAAGACATCAAATATGGAGAGGATTTTAGAAATGCAGCCTTAGGAATCTATCAAGAGGAAGCTAAAAATATCATCAACATAGAAAGTAATGCAAAAGAATTAAAATACGAAGAAAAGCAAGAGTATAATCAAAGTATCGAAAAACGAGAGATTAACAAATACATTCTAGAAAATAATGTGAATATTAATAAACAAAATGATGTGAGAGGTATTTTGAAAAGTCTTTTTAATGAATATGGTTTGTTTATCATTGTTATGATTATTATGATAGCAGGAACTATCGTCAGTGAAGAATTCAACAAAGGAACTATCAAACTGTTACTAATTAAACCATATAGTAGAAATAAAATATTATTAGCAAAATTTATTACTGTTTTCCTTATGATTGCATTTTTCATCCTAGCAGTGGTTGTCATGGAACTACTAGTAGGTGGCATTATCTTTGGATATGATAGTTTGTCTGTGCCGATTTTGGTATATGATTTTACAACACAAAGTTTACAAAGCTTAAATATTTTCAGCTATTTGGGAATTGAAATCATGACACAATTACCAAAACTTATTTTATTGGCAACACTTGCTTTTGCTTGTAGTACATTATTTACCAATAGTGCGGTAGCGATTGCAATTCCGTTGTTAGGCTATATGTCAGCTGATATGATTAATATGTTGGTTGTACAATTTAAAGTACAATTTATGAAATTTTTTGTTAGCTTAAACTGGAACTTTGAGGAGTATCTGTTTGGAAATTTGCCTAAAATGGAAGGCATGACAGTAGGTTTTTCAATTGTAATTTGTATGCTGTATTTTGTAGCTATGCTAATACCGACCTTTATTGTTTTCAAAAAGAAGAATATTAAGAATATTTAATTTGACGAGAGGGACATGGGGACGTAGATAGGGACATTATCTACGTCCCCATGTCCCACGTCCTCTCAGTACCCCTTGTTTCATTTATGAATTTGTTGTATAATTAGAACATATAAAATAAGGGGAGGAAAAAATATGGAAACAAAAATTATTGGAGAAACATTGCCAGCAGTTATTTGTAAACTAAAGAAGGGAGAATCGATTCTAACAGAAAACGGTGGTATGAGTTGGATGGATAATGGAATTGAAATGAAAACAACCACAAATGGTGGAATTATGAAAGGAATCGGAAGAGCTTTTGCGGGAGAATCTCTTTTCATGAATGTATATACAGCACAAGAAGATGATGTAGAAATAGGATTTTCATCCTGTTTTCCAGGACAAATTTTAGAATATGATTTAAAAGAAGGGGAGACCATTATTGCTCAAAAACGTGCATTCCTTTGTTCTGAAAATACAGTTGATATTGCCATGCAATTTCGTAAGAAACTAGGGGCTGGATTCTTTGGAGGAGAAGGTTTCATCATGCAAAAAATAACAGGACCAGGAAAAGTATTTTTAGAGATTGATGGTTCTGTTGTGAAAAAGGAATTACAAGCAGGCGAAAAGTTAAAAGTAGATAATGGTTATGTAGCAGCTATGACAAAAGATGTGAAACTAAATATTGAAACCGTAAAAGGAGTAAAAAATATCGTATTTGGTGGAGAAGGATTATTTTTAACAACACTAGAAGGACCAGGAACCGTATGGTTACAAACCATGCCAATTTCAAAATTGTCTAGCTTATTATATGTGGGAACAGCAAGATAGAGAAGAAAACAGTGTAGTACAAAGGCTATGCTGTTTTTAATTTTGTAGCAAAGCTTCAAGTTTCGACTTTTTGCAAGTGAGGGTGGTAATATATCATTTTTGCAACACTGCGTAAGCGACCAAATGAGCGAAGCGAGTGCGACACACAAAGTGTAAAAAAATGATATATTACCACCCTCACTTGCAAAAAGTCGAAACTTGAAAGCAAAACTTGTTGAAGAACTGTATTTTTTATGATAATATAATACTTGATAAAAGTAAGTATATAATGTACTTAAAAAGTAATATAATGAATAATGAAAGATTAGATAAAAAGGAGAGAAATTAGAATGAAAGTAATATTAGTCAATGGAAGCCCTCATGAAAAAGGATGTACGTATACAGCTTTAAAAGAGGTAGAAAGTAGTTTGCAGAAGAATGGAATCGAAACAGAAATTTTTTGGATAGGAAACAAACCAGTAGCTGGCTGTATTGGATGTGGTAGTTGCCTTAAAACAGGAGAATGTTTTGTCAACGATAAAGTAAATGAGTTTTTAGCTAAAGTGCCAGAAACAGATGGTTTTATCTTTGGAACACCAGTCCATTTTGCAGCAAGTTCTGGTATGTTATCCTCTTTTATGGATAGAGCCTTTTATGGTAGAAGAAACTTATTTAGCCACAAACCTGCTTCAGCAATAGCAAGTTGTAGAAGAGGAGGGGCAACAGCTACTTTAGACGAAATGAATAAATATTTTGGAATTAGCAATATGCCAATTGTATCTTCACAATATTGGAATATGGTGCATGGAAGCAAGCCAGAAGACGTTATCAAAGATGAAGAAGGAATGCAAACCATGAGAACATTAGGTAATAATATGGCTTGGTTGTTAAAGTCAATCGAAGCAGGAAAAAGAGCAGCAATTGAGTTGCCAAAAAATGAACCAATTATAGCAACTAATTTTATAAGATGATTTTGGGTACGGAGGAAAAAATCATCTTAATTGTTATTGCTTTTTCAAAATTAATCTATATTATTTTTTACATCTTGTGTGTCGCAACCTTCCTAATTCCAATATAGATGGTTGCTCCAATCGCACTCGCTTTGCTCGTTTGGTCGCTTACGCGATGTTGCAAAATAATATAGATTAATTTTGAAAGTAGCATATTAAAAACTATCTATCATGATTTTTTCCTCCGTACCTAAAGGTATTACTTATTTGTAGCTCGCTTAATGCTCGCACAACTAAGGGCATCCCCAAAATCACCCAAAATCATGAAAAAATTCTTGCCATTTATCCAAAACAAAGATATAATAATAAAAAACAAAGGAAGGGATAAAAAGATGAAAACAGTAAAAAAACATAGTATAAGAATAGCAATCATAGTTATGGCAATATTTTTAGTCAATCTATTTTATGGAAAAGTACAAGTACAAGCCAATGAAGAGAAAAGTTTAATACAACAGCAACTAGAATATTATACAAGAAATATCGATGTCAATAATATTTCAAAACAAGACATTTTAAAAGTTTATGATGATATAACAGACGAATATACAAACGATGAAATAGCCAATATGATAAAAGAAAATGCGGAAGAGATGAAAAAACAAGGAATTAGCGAAGAGGTAATAGGAACCAGTGCTGATTTTATCAAAACGACTGACACAGAAAGTTTAAGAGAGATTATAGAAAATGATATTGATGTCGAAGATATTAAAGAAAAAGTAAATCAAGGTTATACACCCAATGAAATTCTAAAAAGTGTTATACAAGAAATGCCAAACGAGAAAAAAGCTGAAATAGCAACCAAACTAATACTATCCAATTATGTTGTCAAAACAGGATTAACAATCGTGATGATTTTATTTATTTATGGAACCATTCTTAGATGGATTATCTATGCAAAAGCCGGAAAACATGGATGGGCAGCCATTATTCCACTTTATAGACAAATCGTAATGTACCAAGTTTGTGGATTATCACCATGGTTCATGTTACTTTGGTTTGTACCAGTTTTTGGTTGGATAGCGATGTTTATCATAGCTATCATGAAAAGATTTTGCTTAGCCAGTGAATTTGGAATGAATGGATTATTTGGATTAGGATTATTGTTGTTTCCACCAATTTTCCAAAGTATATTAGCCTTTAATTCCAATATAGAGAAAATAGAGAATTGATAGAAGATAGAAAAAAGAAAGAGTGAAACAAAATGAACCAAAACGGAAAAATAGGAGTTTTTGATTCTGGAATTGGTGGCGTTACCGTATTACGTGAAATCATAAAAATTTTACCAAAAGAAAATTATAGATATTATAGTGATTCCAAAAATAATCCCTATGGAGACAAAACAGATGATCAAATACAACAGTTATGTGATAATATTGTGCAACATTTTATCCAAGAAAATTGTAAAGCCATTGTGATAGCTTGTAATACAGCCAGTAGTAAAGCAGCTAGTTTACTACGAAAAAAATATCCTCAGCTACCATTTATTGCGATAGAACCAGCTTATAAGATGGTCTACGATTATGCGTATGACAAACCAACTCTAGTTATGGCAACCAAAGGAACCATTCATAGTGAAAAATTCAACTTATTATTAAAAAAATATGATAATCATAAAACGTATCTGTTACCTTGTATTGGACTAGCTGATAGAATTGAACAAGGAAATAAGGAAGAAATTACAAAATATCTAAAAGAGCATATAGGTAGTTATCAAGGAAAAGTAGAAAATATCGTATTAGGTTGTACTCATTATCCTTTGGTTCAAAAAGAAATACAGGAAATATTAGGACAAGTTCAATTTTTTAATGGAGCTCCTAATTTGGCAAAACATTTAAAACATATATTAGAAGAAAGAAACTTATTAAACCAAGGGGAAGGAAACATAGAATTTGAGGATTCTCAAGGAAGCAAAGAAAAAGAACAAAGATTTTTTGAAATATTAGAGGGAGAAATAAATCGATGAAAATTTTAAAAAATAAGTTAAAAAGCAATTTAAACATTAGAACAGAAAAAGACTATCCCATCAAAGGCATTGAATTTATTGATATAACACCACTAATCCTACAAAAAGAAACACTAAAAGAAATAGCAGAAGGATTTGCCAAAGAATTAACAGATAAAAAGCCAGATTATATCGTAGCACCAGAAGCAAGAGGATTTTTACTAGGAACGATGGTAGCCAATTTATTAGGAATTGGCTGTGTACCAGTTAGGAAAAAGGGAAAGTTACCACCTACAACAGTAGAGAAAACATTTGATTATGTAAAAGAATATGGTAAAGACCAATTAGAATTGCCGAAATTGGTAAATACTACTTACCAAGATAAAAGTTTTTATATTATGGATGATATTTATGCAACAGGCAATACGGTAAAAGCTATCCAAAAGGCGATAGAAGAAGCGGGAGGAAAAATTGTAGGTAAAGGCGTTGTCATGAATATTGTAGGTTTAAATCAAGATAAAGATGTATTTTCTTTTGTTGATGTAGAAGAAGAATAGGAGGGTACGGTAAGATGAAAAATAAGGGAGAACGAGGAGCTGTTACTTTGTTTGTTGTGGTAGTATGTGTGTTTATTACCATTATGCTTGTTACCTTTACGATGAGATTAGAAAATCAGAAACAAATACAAAATAAAGAGATTGAACAAATAACAAAAAGTTACCAAGAGAATGAACAAGATATGGAGGAAATGTATTCTAGGATTGTGAATGAATAAAATAGAGATAATTTGGATAAAATGTATATAAAATAGAAAAAAGGAGAATGAGAGATGGAGAATATCATAAAAGACTTAAATACATTCTTATCTAATTTAAATGTATTTTATCGTAAATTACAAAATTATCATTGGAATGTGATAGGAAAGGATTTTTTTGTTTTTCATAGTAAACTAGAAGAATATTATGATACAATAAATGAACAAATTGATGAGATAGCAGAACACATTTTAATGATAAATGGACAACCTTTAGGAACGATGAAAGATTATTTAGAAAATACCTCGATACAAGAAGCTAAAAACGAAAAGGTAAAAGATAATGAGGTTTTTGAAACAATTATCAAAGATTATGGACAATTACTGGAAAATGTAACTCATATAAAAAAAGAAGCAGATGAACAAACAGATTATCTTACCTCTGCTTTGATGGATTCTTATATTTCAGATTATACGAAAATATTATGGATGTTAAAACAGATGATGCAAGTTTAAATAAAAAAAAATGAAAAAGCTATGGAAACATAGCTTTTTTGATGTTCACAAAGAATTCACAAAAAAATTAGCAGATAGTATTGACAAGTGCTAAAAATGGGTATAATATATAAACAGTTAGCAATCAAATTAAGAGAGTGCTAAAAGAGGTGAAAAAGTTGTTAGATGAGAGAAAAAAGAAAGTCTTACAAGCCATTGTAGAAGAATATATCAACACAGCAGAACCAGTAAGCTCCAATGCACTAACACAAAGTCATGGTCTAGCATGTAGTAGTGCAACTATTCGAAATGAAATGTCAGAATTAGAAAAAAGCGGATTTTTAGATAAAACGCATACCTCAAGTGGACGAATTCCATCGGCAAAAGGATATCGATACTATGTAGATGAACTTTTAAATGACAATGACATTAGCTTGGAAGAAATCAAGTATATCAGTTCAAAATTAGAAACCAAAGTGAATGAAATTGAAGATTTAACAAAAATAGCAGCTAACACCATATCAGAAGTAACGCATTATACAACGGTTTCCATTGGACCCAAAACAACCACCCAATTAATCGAAGAAATCAAATTTGTTTTATTAGGAACTAGAATGATGATGGCAGTTATCTTGACTGATTCAGGATTAGTGAAAGAGACGATTATCAAATTTGATGAAGACATTAATCAAAAACAAGTAGAAACTATGAATTACATGTTCAATAACAAATTAAAAAATCAACCAATCGAAACCATAGATAGACCTTTAGAGGAATATTTATATGATGAAATGACTTATAGTGTGAATGTAATTAAACCAATCATTGAACAAATCAAAAAAGTATTAGAGGAAGATAATAAAATTTATTTAGAAGGAACTAATAAATCATTTGATTTACCAGAATTCAACAGTTTAGAAGTGGCTAAAAATTTTGTTAATATATTAGATACCAAAGAATTGGTAGCCGATATGCTTAACTCAGGTTTTGCCGAAGATATTAATGTATATATTGGGGAAGAAAATGAAAAGCAAGAATTAAAAGATTTTAGTGTAGTGACTTTTAAGCATAAAGTGAATGGCAAAGACATTGGAACCATTGGAATTATTGGTCCGAAAAGAATGGATTATTCCAAAGTTATTTCAGTTATGAAATATATTAATAAGAAATTAAATGATAATCATTAAAATAGGAAGGGGAAAGATAGATGGCAAACGAAACAGATAATGAAGTAATAAATAACGAGACAGAAGAACAGAAAGAAATGGTGCCAAAACAAGATTATGACGAGTTAGATGATAGATTTAAAAGAATTCTAGCAGAATTTGAAAATTTCAAAAAAAGAAATGGTAAGGAAAGAGATGGCCTTTATAATTCCATTCTTTCCGATGTTGTGGAAATGATTCTTCCGGTATTGGATAATTTGGAAAATGCTGTGAAAGTAGAGACACAAGATGATGAATATAAAAAGGGAATCGAATTGGTATTAAAACAATTTCAAGAGGTTTTGGCTTCTAAGGGAGTGGAAGAAATAAAGGCAGTAGGAGAGACTTTTAATCCTGAATTTCATGAAGCAGTAAGTAGTATTCAAGATGAGAGTTTGGGAGAAAAAGAGATTGCACAAGAGTATAGAAAGGGCTACAAAATCGGAAGTAGAGTTATTAGGCATTCGATGGTAGTGGTGGCTAACTAAACGAATTACAAACAGCATCTTACTTCGTTAGACTTCATAAAAATTTTTTCGATGTACCAACGTATTATCTCAAAAATTTTTACTTGTTTGCCTTGTAATATACTATTTCTAATTCGTTTAGTGAAAAGTAATTGCTAAGAATTGAGGCGAAAAAATGAACAAAGAAATTGAAAGAAAATATGCGATAAA
The DNA here is from genome assembly GCA_948472955.1 of uncultured Clostridium sp. Lineage (GTDB taxonomy): Bacteria > Bacillota > Clostridia > TANB77 > CAG-508 > CAG-269. The sequence continues at coordinate 19,562 of CAOKVW010000018.1, forward strand.
AAGCTTGCCAGAAGATATAAAAATTGAAAAAGTGGAAGAAATTGAACAAGCTTATTTGTACGAAGATAGGAATACAAGTATCAGAATTAGAAAGATGCAAGTAAAAGATACAATTCAGTATATATATACCGTAAAAACAAGGGGAGATACGCGGGATACAGCAATCACGGAGTTAGCTCCAAATATGAAATAGAAAGTAATGTAACAAAAGAAGATTATGAAGCATTATTAACGAAAAAAATAAGTAATAAAATTACAAAAACAAGAATAGTTGTCCCAATTCAAAATGATTTGAAAGTGGAAATTGATGTTTATTATGATTATTTACAAGGATTTTTAACGGCAGAAGTGGAATTTCCCAGTGAAGAAGAAGCCAATCAATTTAAAAAACCAGATTGGTTAGGAGAAGAACTTAGTTATCAAGAATTATCCAATCGAAGCCTAGCTCATATGGATGAAAAGCAATTCAAGAGTAAAGTGTCAGAAGAAATGCTTGCTCATAATAAAGAAATCATAGAAAAGTTATTAAATAATTATTGTTATTAATTTTAAAATGATGATTTTAGGGACGGAGTAGGAAATCATCATGAAAATAAATAAAATAAAGAGTAAAGATGATTTTTTGACTACGTCCCCAAAATCATCAAAAGCAAAGGGAGGAATTTTAAAATGGGAAAAATTATAGGAATTGACCTAGGAACCACAAATTCATGTGTATCAGTAATGGAAGGTGGGGAAGCAGTTGTTATACCAAACTCAGAAGGAAGCAGAACAACACCATCTGTTGTAGCATTTTCTCAAAATGGGGAAAGATTAGTAGGACAAATTGCAAAACGTCAAGCTGTTACGAATCCAGATAACACAGTTATCTCAATCAAAAGAAAAATGGGAACAAACGAAAAAGTTAATATAGAAGGTGACAAATTTTCACCACAAGAAATTTCAGCTATGATTTTACAAAAATTGAAAACAGATGCTGAAAATTATTTAGGACAAAAAGTAACACAAGCTGTTATTACGGTTCCAGCTTACTTTAGTGATAGCCAAAGACAAGCAACCAAAGATGCAGGTAAGATTGCAGGACTTGAAGTGTTAAGAATTATCAATGAGCCAACAGCAGCTTCTTTAGCCTATGGAATGGATAAAGAGCAAGATCAAAAAATCATGATTTATGATTTAGGTGGAGGAACATTTGACGTTTCTATCCTAGATATTGGTGATGGCGTATTTGAAGTTTTAGCTACGAATGGTAATACCAAATTAGGTGGAGATGATTTTGATGAAGCAATCATCAATTATTTAGTAGATGAATTTAAAAAATCAAATGGAATTGATTTAAAGGCTGATAAAATGGCAATGCAAAGATTGAAAGAAGCAGCAGAAAAAGCAAAAATTGAATTGTCTGGTGTACAACAAACACAAATTAATTTACCATTTATCACAGCAGATTCAACTGGACCAAAACACTTAGATGTCAACTTAACAAGAGCTAAATTTGAAGAATTAATCCATGATTTAGTTGAGGCAACAGCAGGACCAGTAAATCAAGCTTTAAAAGATGCAGGTCTAACACCAAATGATATTCATAAAGTATTATTAGTGGGTGGTTCTACAAGAGTACCAGCTGTACAAGAAGCGGTAAAAAGAATTACAGGAAAAGATGCTGATAAAGGTATTAACCCAGATGAATGTGTTGCAATTGGTGCAGCCATTCAAGGTGGTGTCTTATCAGGAGATGTAAAAGATTTAGTATTGCTAGATGTAACACCATTATCTTTAGGAATTGAGACATATGGAGGCGTATTTACCAAATTAATCGAAAGAAATACAACGATTCCAACCAAAAAATCACAAATTTTCTCAACAGCAGCAGATGGTCAAACATCAGTTGAAGTTCATGTGCTACAAGGAGAAAGAGAAATGGCTGCTTACAATAAAACATTAGGAAGATTCCAATTAACAGGAATTCCAGCAGCACCTAGAGGAGTGCCACAAATTGAAGTTACTTTTGATATCGATGCTAATGGTATTGTTCATGTATCAGCAAAAGATATGGCAACTGGAAACAGCCAAGATGTATCAATCACAGCTTCAACCAACTTAACCGATGAAGATATTGACAAAGCAGTCAAAGATGCAGAGGCTCATGCAGAAGAAGACAAGAAGAAAAAAGAAGAAATTGAAGTGAAAAATAATGCAGAAAGCTTGATTTATAACAGTGAAAAAACATTAACGGATTTAGGAGACAAAATCAGTGGAGAAGAAAAAGCTAAAGTAGAGACAGAAATAGAAAATACCAAAAAAGCTGTTGAGACAAATGATACAGAAAAAATCAAAGAGGCAACAGAGAAATTAACAAAAGTATTCTATGAAATGTCAGAAAAATTATATAAGGCAGCTAATCCAAATGGTGCAACTGGAGCAGAAGGAGCAGAGGCAGGTCAAGCAGCTGATGCGGAAGATGCAAATAATGATGGAACTGTTTATGATGCAGATTATAAAGTGGAGGATGACGAGAACAAATAAAATCGAATGAAAAGCTTCGTCTTATTTCGTTAAGCTACGAAAAAAATCTTAATGGTATTATCTTAAGATTTTTTTCTTGCTTGCCTTGTAATACTTGCTTTTGATTCAATTCGTAATGCCATTAGGAGTGAAACTTTTTGGCAATAATGATTAGGAGGAAAAAGAATGGCTACAAAAAGAGATTATTATGAAATATTAGGTGTCAATAAAAATGCAACAGATGATGAATTAAAAAAAGCATATCGAAAATTAGCAAAAAAATATCATCCAGATGCGAATCCAGATGACAAAGCTGGAGCAGAGGCAAAATTTAAAGAAGTGAATGAAGCTTATGAGAATTTATCTGACCCACAAAAAAGAAGAATGTATGACCAATTCGGAACGACTGACCCACAAGGATTTGGTGGAGCAGGAGGACCTTTTGGTGGTCAAGGAGGATATTATTCTTATAGTAGTTCTGACTTTGGTGACTTTGGCGATTTAGGCGATATTTTTTCATCCTTTTTTGGAGGTGGATTTGGAGGAAGAAATTCATCAACGAGAAGACAATCAGGTCCTAGAAAAGGTGCTGATTTGAATTTAGGATTAGAGATTACTTTTGAACAAGCATTTTTAGGAGTAGAAAAAGAAGTTATGATTACTAGAAATGACACTTGTCATACTTGTCATGGAACTGGAGCAAAACAAGGAACCTCTAAGACAACTTGTACCATATGTAATGGAACAGGTCAGGTAACACAAGTACAAAATACTATTTTAGGACAAATGCAAACGAGAAGAACTTGTAGTGCCTGTCACGGAACAGGAGAAATTATCAAAGAACCATGTGAAACTTGTCATGGAAAAGGAACAGTAAGAAAACAACCTAAAATTAAGGTGAAAATTCCAGCTGGAATTGATGATAATCAAACGGTTGTCCTAAGAGGAGAGGGAGAACCAGGAGAAAAAGGTGGACCAAAAGGAGATTTATATATTACAGTTAGGATTAAGAGACATAGTATTTATACCAGAAAAGGAAATAATGTTTTGTGTGAGGTGCCAATCACTATTACACAAGCTACACTAGGAGCAGAATTAGAGATACCAATGGTAGATGGAACCAAAGAAAAATATAAAATTCCAGATGGGACACAAACAGGTAGTAAATTTACAATCAGAAACAAGGGATTTAAATCTGTTAATTCAAGTAGTGTAGGAGATTTTATATTTACCGTAACAGTGCAAACACCAAAGAGATTAACAAAAGAACAAAGAGATTTGTTGACACAGCTGGCTAAGACAATGAATGAGCAGCCACCAATTAAAAAACGTGGATTGTTTGGATAAGATAGGACATAGGGATGTGATTTTGGGGACAAAGGAATATCCTAAGATTAAAAAATGTAACATAAAAAGTGTTACATTTTTTTTGCTAAAAGCTAGACAAAAGATATTTAATATGATATAAATAAAAAAACGACAGTATATAATAAAATGACATAAATTATGACAAGAAGACAGAAGGTTTATCGATAAAACCGTGATAAAGCCTAAAAAATCATATTAAATGGGGGAAAAGAAAATGAAACAAACACCAAACCAAGAAAAAGGTATCACATTAATCGCATTAGTAGTAACAATAATATTCTCTTATGACGAAAAAATAAAATGTAGTAATAGCAAAGGTTTCCTCCTTGTAACAATTTAGTAAAAATAAAATTTTCATATATTTGAAACTTGCTAACTAAAGTCAATAGTTTTTAGAAAATTTTTTAAAATTATTTTTATAACAAGTTAAGCATAACAAATAAGCAGTGTTGAAAAATATTGCTTTTTACATATATTTCCATTTTAGCATACTAGTTATAAACTTCCTTTACTCTAGCATAATAGATTCGCAAAAATTTATTGAGACCAGCTATTTTACAGACATCCATTGGTTTGCCTTCATTTTCCTTTTTTACTATATAATCATATACAGATGAATCATTAGTAGGCTTTGTAGCTTTTAAAGATTTCATTATTTCATAACCACATTTTCTTAAATATTTATTACCTCGTTTTGAAATATGAACATTATTAGCTGTAAATTTTACAGATTGATATGGTGGAGTATCAATTCCAGCACTTGCAATTAAACTATTAGCATTTTTATACTTTCTAACGTCTCCAACTTCGGCAATAATTCTAGGACAAATCTTATTGCCAACACCTTTCATTTGGTAAACAATATCATATTCAGGTAATTTTCTTGCAAGTTCGTTCATTTGTGCTATAATATCATTAGTAGCTTTTTCAATAGAACGCAAGCTATCTACACAAGTAGTTACCGCTAATTGTGTATACTTATTAGAAGGACGCGTTGGGATGGTTTCTTTAGCTAATTTATATAAATCTACACCTATTCTTAATCCTATACGATGTCCTCTTTTTTGTGCAATTTCTTGTATGTCTTCGACAAAAGTCTTTTCTTCAAGTTCAAGTATTAATCTAGGATGATAATATTTCTCATATACATCTAACATAAATAAATATTGATTTTCAATATTAAATGGATTAGAAAAATTAGGAAATGTCAGATCTATTAAATTACCTAATTGCACTTTAGCTTTTACTTTGAGAGATATTTGCTGATTATATTGTCTTGAAAGAAATTTTAATTCTTCATAAGTATTATCTTGTATAGTATATGGCTTTAGAGTGTTCCATTTATCAGAACAGTAATTTGCTAGTTTAACTGCATCTTTTTTATCTGTTTTAACTTTTCTTAAATTTACATCAAAATACTTTTTTATTAAAAAGGCATTTTCTACACAAACAAAGTATTTTAGTTCCAATAATTTTGATAAAATAGGTAAATGATAAATGCCTGTTGCCTCCATTACAAATTTAATATCTTCATTTGGAAATTCTTTAATTTTGTCCAGTAAAATATCAAAACCTTCATTAGTATGTTTTATTTCAAAAGGCTTTTCTAATAAAATACCATTATGGTTAATTGCTACTGTACTTTTTCCTTTAGATACATCAATTCCTACAGCATACATAAAAATTCTCCTTTCTAAAAACTAATTTTTTTGACTGGATCCAACTACTATTACATCTTTCATTTTGGCTATTTACACGAATGTACAATAATATGTAATTCAACTTGCTTAATCGAAGGATTGATGAATAGAGTTGGTCAACCGTTTTAAATACGAGAGATAACAAAGTATTCTCTAGATGAATTGCGTTGACCAATCTTCTCTATTTTAATGAAAAAAAGTATAATTATCAACTTATGTGATAACTATACTTATATGGTACCAAAGATGAATTGTAAAAAATAAATACAATGTCATCTTTTTTTGAATTTATAATGAAAAAATTGAAAATAAGTGATATAATGCCAATTAATAAAGGATAATTAAATTTGGCAGACAGTGTCTGCCAAATTAGAAAGAAGGTAAATAATGGAAAATAGCATTGAGATTAGTAAATATAAAGAAATTTTTGAAAATATAAGACAAGAAATATTAAAATCACAATATAGAGCAATGCAAGTAGTAAATGTAGAAATGATATATATGT
>CAOKVW010000019.1 GCA_948472955.1 uncultured Clostridium sp.
GCTGTGTGAGCGAAGCGAACTACAGATGACTTACGCAATCGAACAAAGTGAGATTGTGAACAGTAAGAAAGGAGTAAAATTATGGCTAAAAAGTCAATGAAAATAAAACAAGCTAGACCACAAAAATATAAAACAAGAGAATACAACAGATGTAAATTATGTGGAAGACCACATAGCTATATCAGAAAATATGGTATATGCCGTGTATGTTTTAGAGAATTAGCACATAAGGGAGAGATTCCGGGTGTGAAGAAAGCCAGCTGGTAATAAAATAAATGAAAATCAGCATCTTGCACATTTTCGGTAAGTTTTTCAAATTTCGACGTACTCGTGTACGCCTTCATCTTGAAAAACTTAACAAAAATGCACAATATACTAATTTTGATTTATTTTAAAAAATAAATGAATGCTAAAATAATGATAAGAAGGGAAAATAGACCCCTTGCTAAGAAAGAAGAAAAGGAGGTAAGTAATTTATGAACATTACAGATCCAATTGCAGATATGTTAACAAGAATTAGAAATGCAAATAGTTCAAAACATAAAACAGTAGATGTTCCAGCTTCTAATATGAAACGAGGAATTGCTGAAATTCTATTCAAAGAAGGATATATAAAATCTTTTGAAGAAATCAAAGATGATACACAAGGAATCATAAGAATTACACTAAAATATGATGAAAAAGGAACCAGAGTAATTGATGGTTTAAAAAGAATTAGTAAACCAGGATTAAGAGTGTATGCATCAAAAGAAGAATTACCAAAGGTATTAAATGGATTAGGAATTGCTATTATTTCCACATCAAAAGGACTAAAAACAGATAAAGAAGCTAGAGAATTAGGTGTTGGTGGAGAAGTATTAGCCTATGTATGGTAAGTTAGCTGTGTGAAGCGAACTACAAATAATTCATGCAATCAAGAGAAGCAAGATTGTAATCATTAAAAAAGATAGGAAGGTGAAAAAAGTGTCAAGAATAGGAAATAAACCTATCACAGTACCATCAGAAGTACAAGTGAAAATAGAGGGACAAAATATTACTGTAACAGGACCAAAAGGTACATTAGCAAGAGAAATACATAAAAATATTTCTGTTAAAATGGAAGAAAATATCATCACAGTTACTAGAAAAGATGATGAACCAGCTAACAGAAGCTTACACGGTTTAACTAGAACACTAATCAATAATATGATTATTGGTGTAACCAGTAGCTATAGTAAAGAATTACAAATTAATGGTGTTGGATATAGAGTAGCAAAACAAGGAAATAACTTAAATTTAACTTTAGGTTATTCACATCCAGTTATTTTTGAAGCACCAGCAGGAATTACTTTTGATGTTCCAAATGCTAATACCATTATTGTAAATGGAATTGATAAAGAATTAGTTGGTCAAACAGCAGCAGTTATTAGAACCAAAAGACCACCAGAAGTGTATAGAGGAAAAGGTATTAAATATGCTGATGAGGTTATTAGACGTAAGGAAGGTAAGACTGGAAAATAAACTAATTTAAATTGAAAGCAAATGAATATAAAATTCATTTGTATACTGATATTGTAACAGCTAAAGCTTAACAGTATCAGCAAAAATGCACAATATATCAATTTTGATTTGAATTATGAATCAATAGTAAAACTCAATTTTTAGAAAGGAGTAAGGAAATGGTTAAAAAGACAGATAGAAAAATGGAAAGAACGAGAAGACACATTCGTGTAAGAAGAAAGATATCTGGAACACTAGAAAGACCAAGATTATGTATATATAGAAGTAATACAAATTTATATGTACAAATAATCGATGATGTTGCAGGAAATACATTAGTATCAGCTTCAACATTAGATAAGGAAATCAAAGTAAAACATGCTAATAAAGAAGCTGCTAAAGAATTAGGTACTTTAATTGCTAAAAAAGCAGCTGACAAAAAGATTGAAACCGTTGTTTTTGACCGTGGTGGATATATTTATCATGGTGTTGTTAAAGAATTAGCAGAAGCAGCAAGAGAAGGTGGACTTAAGTTCTAAAAATAAATATCAGAAATCAAGATAGGGTAGGCACTTATGGATAAGTAGAGTGTTACCTGACAAGAACAAGAAAAGGAGGATTAACAAAAACCTATGGAAGAGAAAAATGAATTAAAAGAAAAAGTTGTAGCTATTAATAGAGTTGCTAAAGTTGTTAAAGGTGGTAGAACCTTTAGATTTAGTGCTGTAGTAGTAGTAGGAGACGAAAATGGTCATGTAGGTGTAGGAAATGGTAAAGCAGCAGAAGTTCCAGATGCTATCAAAAAAGCAATCCAAGAAGCGAAAAAGAACTTAGTGGAAGTGCCAATTGTTGAAACAACAGTACCTCATGAGTATGTCGGAACTTTTGGTAGTGCTAAAGTTATGCTAAAACCAGCAGCTGTTGGTACTGGTATCATAGCAGGAGGAAGCGTAAGACCAGTTATGGAATTGGCTGGTTATAGAAACATCAGAACAAAAGTTATTGGAACAAATAACCCAAGAAATGTTGTTTATGCTACAATTGAAGGATTAAAATCAATGCAAACAGTAGAACAAGTGGCTAAAAAGAGAGGCAAAAAAGTAGAAGATATTTTATAAACAAAATAGTAGTCAAGAGGCAGAAGGAGAAAATTAAGGATTACAAAATGCTTATGCATTTTGCATGTTTATCCGTAATTTATCATAAGGGGGAAAGGCAGAAGGAGAAAATTAAGGATTACAAAATGCTTACGCATTTTGCATGTTTATCCATAATTTATCATAAGGGGAAAGGCAGAAGGAGAAAATTAAGGATTACAAAATGCTTACGCATTTTGCATAAGTTATCCGTAACTCGCTTCGCTCGAACGGCTAACTTAAAAGAGGAGGTGCAAAATACCAAATGAAACTAAATGAATTAAAACCAGCTGTAAGCAAAGTAAAAAGAAATAGAGTAGGACGTGGAATGGCTTCTGGAAATGGAAAAACATCTGGAAGAGGACAAAAAGGACAAAAAGCAAGAAGCGGTGGAGGCGTAAGAAGAGGATTTGAGGGTGGTCAAACACCATTATATAGAAGATTACCAAAAAGAGGTTTCACCAACATCCATGCCAAAACTTATACAGAGGTAACATTAAAAATGTTAAATCTATCAAAAGCTACCGATGTAACAGCAGAAACATTGTTAGCAGAAGGAATTATCGGAAAAATCAATGATGGAATCGTAGTATTAGCAACAGGAAAATTAGAGAAAAAATTAAATATAAAAGCAAAAAGATTCACAGCAAAAGCCAAAGAAGCAATCGAAGCTTTAGGCGGAAAGGCTGAGGTGGTTTAATTGTTTAAAACAATCAAAAATGCTATTTCAACACCAGATGTAAGAAAAAGATTATTATACACATTAGTATTAATTGTTGTATTTCGATTTGGATGCTTCATTACCGTACCAGGTGTAAATAGTATCGCTTTAAACGAAGCAATGGGAAATGCCAATGGATTGGCAGGATTAATTGATATGATTTCAGGAGGAGCATTTTCAAGATTTTCTGTTTTTGCCATGTCAATTAGCCCATATATAACAGCTTCTATTGTCATTCAATTATTGGCTATGATTATACCAGCCTTAGAAAAATTGACCAAAGAAGGCGGAGAAGAAGGAAGACAAAAAATAAATAGATATACCAAAATATTAACCATTGTTTTAGCATTAGTAGAAGCAATTGGAGTCTATTTATCTTATAAAAATTCTGGAATATTTGTGAATCAAAGCTTCTTAACAGGGGCGTTAGTAATAGTTGGACTAGTAGCAGGTACATCTGTCCTTATGTGGTTAGGAGACCAAATTACCAATAAAGGAATTGGAAATGGAATTTCTTTATTAATCTTTATTGGAATTATTTCAAGATTACCAAGTGGATTACCAACTTTATGGAAGCAAATTATGACAGAACAAGGATTTAGTACAACGGGATTATTAACAGCAATTGGGATTGTTGTAGGTGCTTTAGTATTAGTAGCAGGAGTTGTATTTGTACAACAAGCGGAAAGAAGAGTACCAGTACAATATTCTAAAAAAGTAGTAGGAAGAAAAATGGTAGGTGCACAAAGTACACATATTCCATTAAAACTTGCTATGGCAGGAGTTATGCCAGTTATCTTTGCTTCTTCTTTTATGACATTTCCAGCTATGATTATTCAAATTTTTGTACCAGACATAGCAAGTCATACAGGATTTTTAGCAGGATTATATAATTTTTCAATTGCTACCTCTACATCTAATGTAGGGATTGGCTATTCAATAGCAAATGCTCTTGTTTATTTACTATTAATTGTTGGATTTACTTTTTTCTATACGTATGCTACTTTTAATCCAGCAGAAGTATCCAATAATATTAAGAAAAATGGCGGATTCATACCAGGCATTAGAGCTGGTAAGCCAACAACTGAATATTTATCATCCATTATATCTAAATTGACGGTATTTGGAGGATTATTCTTAGCTGTTATAGCAATTTTACCAATGTTATTAAGATTTACCAATCTAAATATTGCATTTGGTGGTACATCTATCTTAATTATTGTGGGAGTTGCGTTAGAAACAGTACAGCAACTAGAATCTCAATTAGCGATGAGACATTATAAAGGTTTCTTAGAATAAATCATTAGCAATGAAAAGAACGAACAATGGGCGTGGCATGAAAACTAATCCAAAAGGTCAAAAAATTTTAATCATGCCACTGTTGTTATATGATAGGAAAGTTCTCTGAACTTCCTATAATATAAAGCATTCCACAGAAAATTGCTTTGCAATTTTCGCGGACGAACAATTAAACGTGGGCTGAACGCTAGCTATTAAATTTTGTAAAATATTAATCAGCCCACTATTGTTCTATTTAATAATTTTTATCCTGTTTATTAATAAGAAAATGAATAGATAGGATAAAGATTATTAATTGCGTTTTAGACAATTTATATAATAATCTAATTTTTATAAGATGGAAAGAGGGATTTATATGGTAATTATCATGTTAGGAGCACAAGGAACGGGAAAAGGAACAGTAGCAGGATTAATTAGTCAACAAATGGGATGGCCACAGATATCAACAGGCGATATTTTCAGAAAAAATCTTAGTGAAAAAACAGAATTAGGAAACAAAGCAAATGAATATATGTCAAAAGGAGAATTGGTACCAGACGAGATAACGGTTCCGATGGTAATCAATCGTTTAAAAGAAGAGGATGCACAACAAGGTGCTATTTTAGATGGTTTTCCAAGAACCATACAACAAGCTGAAAAATTAGATGAAATTTTACAAGAGTTTGGAAAGAAAGTAGATTTAGTCGTGAATTTACAAACACCAAAAGAAGAATTAATTGACAGAATGTTAACTAGAAGGGTATGCACGAATCAAGATTGTAAAGCAACTTACAATATCAAATTAAATCCACCAAAAGTAGAAGGAATTTGCGACAAGTGTGGTTCTTCTTTGAAACAAAGGGAGGATGATTGCAATTCAGAGGCAATTCATAAGAGATTACAAATTTATGAAGAACAAACTAGCCCATTGGTGGAATACTACGAAAACAAAGGAGTTTTAAGAACAGAGACAGTAAGTACATCGATTAATAGAATGGGAAAAGATGTAGCAGAAGATATTGTAACAGACATAAAAAATAATTAGTAAAGAATTAGAGGAGACGGTTTAAAATGGTAACCATTAAATCAAAAAAAGAAATTGCATTCATGCGAGAAGTATGCAAAGTGGTCGCTGTTGTCTATCAAGAATTAGAACAAAACATAAAACCAGGAATGTCAACATGGGAATTAGACCAAATAGCAGAACGAAAGATGAGAAGTTTGGGAGCAATTCCAGCAGAAAAGGGATATGATATTGGAGTGAAAGGAGTACCACCTTTTCCAGCCTCTCTTTGTGTTTCTATTAATGATGAAGTAATTCATGGAATTCCTTCTAAAAATAGAATTATAAAAGAGGGAGATGTGGTAAGTATTGATACGGTTGCTTTGAAAAATGGCTATCATGGTGATGCCGCTAGAACTTTTCTGGTAGGGAAAACATCAAAAGACGCGGAAAGATTAGTGCAAGTAACCAAACAAGCATTTTTTGAAGGCATTCAATATGCTAAAGTAGGAAATCGAATTGGCGATGTATGTCATGCCATTGGAGAATACGTACATTCACAAGGATATTCTGTTATAAAAGAGTTTCAAGGTCATGGTATTGGAAAAGAAATGCATGAAGACCCAGGCATTCCTAATTATGGGAAAGCAGGAAGAGGAATTCGATTAGAAGCAGGTATGACATTGGCAATAGAACCTATGGTAATAGCGGGAAAACCTAATATTTTAGAATTAGATGATGGTTGGACCATTATGACAGAAGATGGCAGTTTAGCAGCTCATTATGAAAATACAATTTTAATTACAGAAAAAGAGCCAGAAATATTGACAATACTTTAAAAATAGTATATAATCTAATAGTTATCATGCAGAATAGCGATATTTTGCATGATAATCAAGGAAAAGCTCTTTAAGGAGGGAAAAAAATTGGCAAAAGAAGATGTGATTGAAGTAGAGGGAAAGGTTGTAGAATCTTTACCAAATACTAATTTCAAAGTGGAACTTGAAAATGGACATCAAATATTAGCTCATATTTCTGGAAAATTGAGAATGAATTATATTAAAATTTTACCAGGAGATAAGGTAAAAGTAGAGTTATCACCATATGATTTGACAAGAGGAAGAATTACTTGGAGAGCAAAGTAAAAAGTTAAAAATATATAGTGCATTAGAAAGAGAGGTGCAAAGATGAAAGTAAGACCATCTGTAAAGAAAATATGCGATAAATGCAAAATTATAAAAAGAAAAGGTGTGATTAGAGTTATTTGTGAAAACCCTAAACACAAACAAAGACAAGGTTAATCCTTATATTCGTTCATAACACAAATTAGGTAGCGGCTGTGAGCCCTTTAAAAAGGGGGTTACATATCAAATTTGTGTTTATATATATGTCTTAAAACTTTAAAGAGACTGGGGTAAACACCAGTAGCATTTCACCTTTAAAGGATTTTAGGACAAACAAAATATACAAAAAATTATATTTGGAGGTGCAAAAAAATATGGCTCGTATAGCAGGAGTAGATTTACCAAAGGAAAAGAGAGTGGAAATAGGACTTACTTATATTTATGGTATAGGAGTATCCAGTTCTAGAAAAATTCTTGAAAAAGCTGGTGTTAATCCAGATACTAGAATTAAAGATTTGACAGATGAACAAGTAAATGATATTAGAAAAGTAATTGACGAATCATATACAGTAGAGGGAGATTTGAGAAGAGAGGTTGCTCTTAATATCAAAAGACTTACTGAAATAGGATGCTATAGAGGATTAAGACATAGAAGAGGTCTTCCCGTTAGAGGTCAAAGAACTAAGACCAATGCTAGAACTAGAAAGGGTCCTAGGAAATTGGTTAGCAAGAGCAAAAAATAATAGAAATCGATTACAATCGGCATCTTGCACATTATCAATCTCGATTTCAAACCTCGACGTACCAGTGTACGCCTTCGGCTTGTAATCAATCTTGATAATGCATAATATACCAATTCTAATCAATTTCAAGTAATTGATTAATAGACTAATTTTGCTAATAGTAAAATAATTTTTAATCAATTTTATAGAATCAGTGAAAAATATTCTTAAAATAAAGATAGAAATTCAGAATCAAATTTTTGAATAAGGAGGAAAAAGCAAAATGGCTAAAAATGTAACAACGAAAAAAGTAGCTAGAAGAAATAGAAAAAACATTGAAAAAGGAGCAGCACATATTCATTCTAGTTTTAACAATACAATCGTTACGATTACAGATACACAAGGAAATGCAATCGCATGGGGAAGTGCCGGAGAATTAGGATTTAAAGGTTCTAGAAAAAGCACACCATATGCAGCAGGTCAAGTAGCTGAAACAGCTGCTAAAGCTGCAATGGAACATGGATTAAAATCAGTAGAAGTATTTGTAAAAGGACCTGGTTCAGGTAGAGAAGCAGCAATTCGTGCTCTTCAAACAGCAGGTCTTGAATTAAGTAGCATTAAAGATGTAACACCAATACCACACAATGGTTGTAGACCGCCAAAAAGAAGAAGAGTATAAAATGGATAGAAAAATTAATTAAGGGCTAACACTTTATCGTGTATCCCCTGTCATTAAAAGAAAGGAGTAAGAAAATGGCAAGATATAAAGACGAACAATGTCGTAGATGTCGTAGAGAAGGACAAAAATTGTTCTTAAAAGGTGAAAGATGCTATACTGATAAATGTAGTATTTCTAGAAGAAACTATGCACCAGGTCAACATGGACAAAAAAGAGCAAAGCTTTCTGAATACGGAATGCAATTAAGAGAAAAACAAAAAACAAAAGCATATTACGGAGTAGGAGAAAAACAATTTAGAAAATATTTCGAAATGGCTTCTAATAAAAAAGGTGTAACAGGTGAAAACTTATTACAAATATTAGAAAGTAGATTAGATAATGTAGTTTATAGATTAGGATTTGGAACATCTAGAGCACAAGCAAGACAATTTGTGAATCATGCACAATTTGAAGTAAATGGTAAAAGAGTGGATATTCCATCTTATCTAGTAAAAGCAAGAGATGTTATTACAGTAAGAGAAAGTAAAAAAGATAATGCTACTATCAAAATAAATGTAGAAGAATCAAGTAAAAGACCAGTTCCAGAATGGCTAGAGAAAGATAGTGAAAAATTAAGTGGTAAAGTCATTCGATTAGCAGCTAGAGAAGATGTTGACATTCCAATTGAAGAACATTTAATAGTAGAGCTTTACTCAAAATAATAATTTTTTAAAATATTAGGAGGTAAAAATGATAGAATTTGAAAAGCCAAATATTGAATGTCTAGAGGTGGATGACACAAATAACTATGCAAAATTTGTATGTGAACCATTAGAGAGAGGTTATGGAGTAACAATAGGAAATTCTTTAAGGAGAATTTTACTTTCATCACTTCCAGGATGTGCCATAACAAGTGTAAAAATAGATGGAGTTTTACATGAATTTTCTACCATTCCCAATATAGTAGAAGATGTACCAGAAATTATTATCAATTTAAAAAATGTTAGATTAAGATTTGACGAAAATGAAGAAAAAGTTTTGAGAATTGATGTCAAAGGGGAAGGAGAAGTTACAGCTGCAGACATCATTACAGATGGAACGGTTGAAATTTTAAATCCGGAGTTACATATTGCTACTATTTCTGAAGGTGGAAGCTTAAAATTAGAAATGACAGCAGATAAAGGTCGAGGATATAATTCTGCTGACAAAAATAAAAAAGCAAATCAAGATATATCTGTACTTCCAATTGACTCTATTTATACACCAGTTAAAAAGGTTAACTATCAAGTAGAAAACACTAGAGTTGGACAAATGGTGGATTATGATAAATTAGTGATTGAAGTATGGACAGATGGAAGCTTAAAAGCACATGAAGCTCTAAGCTTAGCAGCTAAAGTAATGACAGGACATCTAGAATTATTTATTGATTTATCAGAAGCAACTAAAAATACACAAGTTATGATTGAGAAAGAAGAATCTAAAAAAGAAAAAGTATTAGAAATGTCAATTGAAGAATTAGAATTATCTGTTCGATCTTTTAACTGTTTAAAAAGAGCAGGAATTGCTACTGTTGAAGATTTAACGAATAAGTCTGAAACGGATATGATGAAGGTACGAAATTTAGGTAAAAAATCATTTGATGAGGTAACAGCAAAATTACATTCATTAGGATTGGATTTTGCTAGTGAAGACGAATAATGAAAAAATAAAAATATAGAAAAGGGAATTGGATGTATTTTATCTCTTAAGGAAAACCCTAGATAAAAATGCGTCCCTTGTCAATAGAAAAAAGGAAGGTGAAAAAATTGGCTACAAATAGAAAATTAGGTAGAACAACAGACATCAGAATGGCAATGTTAAAAAACTTAACAACTGATTTAATTATGTATGGAAAAGTTGAAACAACATTAGCTAGAGCAAAAGAAGTAAAGTCTATTGCTGACAGTATGATATCACTTGCTATCAAAGAAAAAGATAATTTTGAAATGGTAGATGTTAAAGTTGTAAAAGCTAAATTAGATGCAAAAGGAAATAAAGAAACAGAATTAGTAAAAAGTAAAAATGGCAAAGAATATTTAAAAGTAGTAAAAGAAGAAACAACAGAACAAAGACAAAAAGATATGCCAACTAGATTGAATGCTAGAAGAAAAATGATGAAAAAATTAAACAAAGTGAAAGACAGCAAAGGAAATAATATTGATTTACCATCAAAATTATTTAATGAAGTTGCTCCAAAATATGCTGGTAAAAATGTGGGAGGATATACACGTATTATCAAAGCAGGACCAAGAAGAGGTGACGGAGCAGAAGTTGCTATCTTACAACTTGTATAATAAAATTTGAATTAGAAAAATCCACCAATATGGTGGCTTTTTTTAAAATAATACATATAATAAAACCATAGGAGGCTAAGAAAATGATGGAATTTATATTAAATACCATTTTTTGGACACTTGCCATTTATGGTTTTTTTGAGATTATAAAAAATATAATAGACATATTTACCTATACAAAATTCCAATCAGATGGAATTTATTTGATTATAGCAGTCAAAAATCAAGAGGAAAAAATTGAAGGTTTTTTACGTTCAAGTTTATTTAAGATATTATATGGTAAAGAAGAATACTTAAAAAATATTATTGTAGCAGACCTAAAATCAACAGATAAAACAAAAGAAATAGCACAAAAATTGGAGTTAGAATATGATTGCCTAAAAGTAACTAGTTGGAAGGAATGTAAAGATATAATTGATAATGTGGACGAAAGCTAAGACAAACGAATAAAAATGAGACCTGTCCCAAAAGTAGCCAAAAGGGGTATGATGGTGCCTGTCCCAGAACGCACCCAAAACGAACTACTTGAAAATGATGCTAATTTATGATAGACTTGTATTTACAAAAAGGAGAGTTAAATGGAAATTACGGGAGAAATACAAGATATTATCTATAAAAATGAAATCAATAGTTATACCATAGCTGAATTTGAAACAGAAGAAGAGTCTACTACTGTAGTAGGCTATTTGCCATTTATTAATAGTGGTGATACCTTGAAGGTGATAGGAAAGTTTGTAGAGCATAAAGAATATGGAAGACAATTTAAGATAGATACTTTTGAAAAGTTGATGCCACAAACATTAGGGGCATTAGAGAGATATTTAGCGAATGGGAATATTAAAGGAATTGGAGAAGCTCTAGCCAAAAGGATTGTAAAGAGATTTGGTGAGGAAACGATTCCTATTTTTAAGTATGAACCAAAGAGATTGGTAGAGATAAAAGGTATTTCGGAAAGTAAGGCCATCCAGATGTCAGAAGATTTTATACAAAATTGGGAAGTGTGGCAGATTGTAGGATTTCTAGAGAGATTTGGCATTGGTGCAGAGCATGCGAAAAAAGTCTTTGATTTATTGGGAGCCAATGCGATTGAACAAATTGAGGCAAATCCGTATATTTTAATTGATATAGCAAGAGGAGTGGATTTCAAGCAAATTGATAAAATGGCTCTTGATTTAGGGATTAATTATGATAATGAAAAGAGAGTGGTGAGTGGAATTAAATATGGACTCATCAGAAGTACCTATAATGGACATGCTTGTGTATTAAAAAGTAATTTGATTGAATTTGTGATTGACCTTTTAGATGTGTCAACAGAAAACGTGGAAGATGGGTTGATTCGCTTAAAGGTAAAAGACGAAATTGTAACCGAAGAAAGAGAAGGCGAAGAATATGTTTATTTGCAAGCTTTTTTCAATACAGAAGCAGAAATTGCGATTCGAATTAACAGATTGCAAAATGTCAGAAATGTTAAAAAAATAGCTCATATGGAATCAGAGCTAAAAAAAGTGGAGGCAAAATCAAGTATTGAGCTGTCAGAGAAACAAAAAGAAGCCATCAAATTAATCAATGATAATAATGTTGCTATTATTACTGGTGGGCCAGGTACGGGAAAGACTACCATTATAAAAACAATGATTGATATTTATGAAGAAAAAGGAAAGAAAGTAGTTCTTTGTGCACCAACAGGGAGAGCAGCCAAAAGAATGACTGAGACAACAGGAAAAGAGGCATCTACTTTACATCGCTTATTAGAAATTGGAAAAATTGACGAAGATAGTTTGTATAAAAATACGTCAGATTATGAAGGGGCACCTATTGATGGCGATTTAATTGTGGTAGATGAAATGTCAATGGTGGATATGTTTTTGATGAATTATTTACTAAAATGCATCTATCAAGGCACAAAACTAGTGTTAGTAGGAGATGAAGACCAGCTGGCATCTGTGGGACCAGGTTGTGTTTTAAAGGATTTAATTTATTCAGAGCAAATCGCAACCATTCATCTAGATAAAATTTTTAGACAAGCAGCCAAGAGCAAAATTGTCTTAAATGCCCATAGAGTGAATCAAGGAGAAGGATTTTTGAAAAAGGGAGAGGACGAAATTTTAGAAGAAATGCTAGATGATTTCTTTTTCATTAAGGGAATGAGTCAAGAAAAGATGTTGGCAGAGGTAATTTCCCTATGTACAGGAAGATTGCAAAATTACGGAGATTATGATTTCTTTCAAAATATACAAGTTTTATCTCCTACCAAAAAAGGAATATTAGGAACCAAAGAACTAAATAAAGCTTTACAACAACAGTTAAATCCTAATATTGAAAATTCGCCAGAAAAGGCGAGTATGGGTGCTGTTTATCGAGCTGGCGACCGAGTGATGCAAATTAAAAATAATTATGACATCTATTGGGAAAGGCAAGTTTTTGATAAAAAAGAAATGGGAAGTGGCGTTTTTAATGGAGAAATAGGAACCATTACAGAAATTAATGAGAAGGAAAAAAAGGTGGAAATTCGATTTGATGATGAAAAAGTGGCTTGGTATGAATTTTCGAATTTAGACCAAATTGAACATAGTTATGCCATTACCATCCATAAATCCCAACGGAAGCGAGTTTGATGTAGTTATTATGGTAGTTCCACCAACTTCGCCAATGCTGATTACTAGGAATTTACTTTATACGGGTATTACGAGAGCGAAAAAGCTTATAGTGATTGTTGGTATGGAAAAGGTAGTGAATTTTATGATTCAAAATGTGGATGTGAAGAAGAGAAATACAGGTTTAGCATATAAAATGAGACAATAGGGACAGGTTTCAATTGTCTCATTTTTTTGTCAAAATATGTCGAGAACTTTTTCGTATAAATTAGTAAAATATATTGACTTAGGATTAAAAATGAATTAAAATGTAAAAAACAGCAAAGAGGTGTAAATATGATAAAAACTGTTAAATTATTAGAAATAGGAAAAAGATTTTTTAGTAAAAAAATTAAAGTGATGGCTAGAGATGGTTGGGTGTATGATTTTGAATGGAGTTTAGCTTTTAGGTCAGAAAAATATAGACAAGAATTTTTGAAGTCTATATACAGAGCAGAAGAAGATATAAGAGAAGGAAGAGTATATACACAAAAGGAGATGGATGAATATTATAGAACAGAATTTGGAATCAATATATGAAATAATATATTCAACAGAATATAGGCAAGAATTAAAGGAAATTTATTATTATATAGCAATTCATTTGCAAGAAGAAGTGATAGCTAAAAAATTAGTACATAAAATACAAGAAGAAATCTTAGACTTGTCATATATGCCGAGAAAATACAAACGACTCAAGAAAAGCAGAGATATTGGAATACATCAGAGAACTGTCAAAAATTATAACATTATTTATCAAATTGATATTAAAATCAAAAAAGTTTATATCTTACATATTTTTTATTCCAAGAGAAACTATTTAAAACTCATTTAGTTCATAAAAATTTAATCAAAAGGAGAAAAACAAATTTTAAATCAAATATTAAATTTAATTTATCCACCAACATGCGGAATATGCGGAAAACTAAATCCGAATTTTTTATGCAATAAATGTCAAAAACAATTAGAAATCCAAGCTAAATTTCAAATCGAAAAAAACCAAAATATTAGTTATTATTTTCAAGAACATTTATATATCTTTGAATATCAGGGAATGATAAGAAAGATTATCTTAAATTATAAATTCAATGATAAATCCTATTTATACAAAACTTTTGTAAATTTTTTGTTAAAAAATGAAAAATTCTTTGAAATTTTAAAATCTTATGATACAATAATACCAGTTCCAATCAGTCAAAAAAGGAGAAAAGAAAGAGGCTATAACCAAAGTGAATTAATAGCCAAAGAAATGGCGAAAGTAATAGGAAACCATTATAACAATCAGTGCCTTTTTAAGACAAAAAATATTATAGAACAAAGCAAATTAAAAAAAGAAGAAAGACAAAAAAATATACAAGGTGTGTATGAATTATGCAATCAAAAGTTATTACAAGATAAAAAAATATTATTGATAGATGATATTTATACAACAGGAAGCACCGTGAATGAATGTGCTAGAATGTTAGAACAAGCACATCCTAAATTTATTGGTGTGTTTACATTAGCAAAGGATTAAATTATGGACAAGGGACATGGGGACGTAGATAATGTCCCCATACAATAATAAATAACACATTAAGTTGGGAATTTTAAATAAGGGACATTATCTACGTCCCCATGTCCCAATCTATGTCCCCGTGTCCTTTAGGGAGGAAAGTTTGAAATGGAAGATTTAGTTGAAAGCATATTAGACTATGTAAGGTCAGATTATACGGACTATGCCATTATGATTAATGGAGAGTGGGGTTCTGGAAAGACACATTTTTGGAACAACAAAATCAGAAAAAAAATTGAGTCTTTGCAGTTAAATGGAAAAAGATATACAACGATTTACATGTCTTTATATGGAATTTCTAATTTAGAGGAAATTAGTAAAAAGATATTCATTGAAACGACCCAGTTAATGGATAAAAATTTAAGAAAGTTTATGGATGATAATAGTCAAACTACCATTCCAGAGTATGCAAAAACAGGAATAGACATGGCTAACTTTTTTGGGGTTACTCAAAATGGAGACAGAGTAGACTATGGCGAGTTTTTCTCAACAGATGACAAGGTTTTATGTTTTGATGACTTGGAAAGAGCTAATGTAGATGTTATTGATATTCTAGGATATATCAACAATTTCGTAGAACATGACCATATCAAAACCATTATTATTTGTAACGAAAAAGAACTTTCTACCAAATTAAAAAGTTCAAACCTTGAAATGAAAACTTTTATTGCTACCTATCTTTTAGACAAGCAAGATGAATTAAATAAATCAGACAAACCAATGGTGGAGAAAATCCAAGATAAAATCGAGCATGTTTTTGATAAAGCCAATGATTATGAAAGAATCAAAGAAAAATTAATTGGTGAAACCTTTGAATATGCACCAAAATTTGATTATATTATTAATGGCATTTTAATGAGATATGAAAATAATCCAGACCTAATTCGATTTTTAAGAGAAAATACAGGGCTTATTATATCCACTTTTAACAAAAGTGGAACGAGAAACTTAAGAATCTTGAAACATGCTTTAAATGACTTTAAGAAAAT
Source organism: uncultured Clostridium sp. (assembly GCA_948472955.1). Lineage (GTDB taxonomy): Bacteria > Bacillota > Clostridia > TANB77 > CAG-508 > CAG-269. Next base: position 15,632 of record CAOKVW010000019.1, read on the forward strand.
CTATGAAATGGTCAACAAATCCTATCCGAATACCAATCACAGAGTCATGCAAACCATGTTGATATTTACCATAGCGATTTCATTTGAAATCAAAGCCGGTAAAATAACCAAAGATAAATTTGTTAATATTCAAGACAATGAAGAATATAAGTCTATTTTAGTATCTTCGAGAATATTAATGGATAACAGACAATTCTATATTAAAGAATTTGATAACAATTATTATTACAATTTCAAATCCGAATATCGTTTCTTTAAATTTATTGAATATTATATCAGAACTCGTATTTTTGATATGAAATTATTTAAAGAAAACATGGAAACCATTAGGAATACAGTCGATACTGAAAATCTACCAGGTTATAAAAGATTATTAACAGAAGAATATTGGAAGATTTCAGATGACCAATTTGATACCGTTATTCGAGAAGTCATTCATGATGTGAAAGAAGGAAATTTGAGTTTAATTGATACGGTAAAATTATTTGCGTACTTTAGTTATTTTTCTAGAAAAGGACTGATTGAATACGATTTAAAAACTTTAAGAAGTGTATTTTTTAACGGTATGAATATAGCTTCTTTGTCTTCGGAATATTGTCCAGACCCAAAAGAAGAGTTAGGAAAGATTGCGATAGAAGAAGTGGAAGAGGACATGGAAGACATTTTAAAACATTTCAATGCCTTAAATGACCAGTTACTAGATAAAATGTATAAAGAAAAAGCAGACGAGGTTATGAAATGTATCCCAATGAAAATGGAGCAATTTTATGAAAAATTTGACCAAGAATGTATGGAAGTTCCTATTTTTAAATATTATGACCCATTCCAATTATTCCAAAGAATTTCATGTGCAAGTAATGAAGACATTGTTTTAATTAAAGAAAAATTAACCGATAGAGCGAATCGCTATACCAAACAAATTGAGCCAGAGATGAAAAATATTAAGCAACTAAAACAAGTCATTGATGATTACTTAAAGGGAAAAGAACCAACTATTAAGATTGTTATGTTGAAAGAGTTTTCAAAAGATATGGGTTACATTTTGGATAAGTATAAAATGAGTTTTTTACCAAAGAAGGAAGATAAGGTTGTAGAAGTGGAGGAAGAATAAAAGTAGTTACTGATTTTTTAAAAAAGTTTATTATATTTTTTATTTGTAACTCCCAACATCACACAGTCTGTAACTGCATAACAGACTGTAAGCTCGTTGGTCCCCCCGATTTGTTACTGCATAAAAAATATAATAAACTTTTAAAGTAAAATATAAAAAAGGGGAAGTAAAATGGAAAATAAGTATAACAAACAAAAGTATTTAGAACTATTAAGTAAAGAATATCGAAATATTAATGAAGTAACAGAAGAAATTATTAATTTACAAGCGATTATCAATTTACCAAAAGGAACCGAGATGTTTTTAAGTGATATTCACGGAGAATATGAGCCATTTGTCCACATTTTGAACAATGGAGGAGGAATCATTAAAAGCAAAATTGATTCTATTTTTGGAAATACTACCACAGAAAAAGAAAGAGCAACACTAGCTACTTTGATTTACTATCCAGAAGAAAAATTAAAATTAGTCAAACAGAAAAAGCAAGATTTAAAAGAATGGTATACGATTACTTTGTATCGTTTAATTGAAGTTGCCCAAAAGATAAGTTCTAAATATACAAGGTCAAAAGTAAGAAAAGCCATTAACAGTGGATTTGAATATGTGATTGACGAGTTATTGCATTCCCAAGCAGGAAATGAGAAAGACAAAGAAAAATACTATACAGCCATCATAAAAACGATTATTGATTTAGAGCAGGCAGAAAATTTTATTATTGCTATTTCGGATTTAATCAAGAGAATGGCAATTGACCATTTGCATATCTTAGGGGATATTTTTGATAGAGGACAATCTCCAGATTTGGTAATTGAAAAGTTAAAGAAATTTCATAGTTTAGATATGCAATGGGGAAACCATGATATTTACTGGATGGGAGCAAGCTTGCGGGAATAAAGCTTGTATTGCCACTGTTGTTAGAAATTGTGCTAGATATAACAATATCGCAATTTTAGAGGATGGTTATGGCATCAATATTAGACCTCTTTCTACTTTTGCGATGGAAACTTATCGAGATGATGAATGTTTAAATTTTATGCCAAAAGTTTATGATGATAACAAATATGATAGTAGTGATAAAGTGACCATTGCTAAAATTCATAAAGCCATTACTGTCATTCAATTTAAGTTAGAGGGGCAATTAATTAAAAGACATCCAGAATATCATTTAGACAATCGTCTTTTGCTGGATAAGATGAATTTAGAAAAAGGCTATGTGGTACTAGATGGTAAACAATATGAATTAAATGATACCAATTTCCCAACCTTAAATCCAGAGGATGCTTATCAATTGAGTGATGAAGAAGCAGAAGTCGTAGAGCGACTTTGTGAATCCTTTAAACATAGTCAAAGATTAAATGAACATATCGAATTTATTTATCAAAAGGGAGAATTATATACGATATTTAATTCCAATTTATTATTCCATGCTTGTATGCCAATGGACGAAAAGGGAAATTTCCAGACCGTTGAATTTTTAGGAAATAGAGTAAGTGGAAAAAAATATTTTGATTTAGTAAATGAAACAATCAGAAAAGTATATGTTAATAAAGAAGAACAAGATGAAAATTTATTAGATATCATGTGGTGGTTATGGATTTCACCAGAATCTCCATTTTTCGGTAAGGATAAGATGGCAACTTTCGAGAGTTATTTTATCAATGATAAAGAAACCCATAAAGAAGAAAAAAATCCATATTATCATTTTTCTAATCAAGAGGAAATATGTGATAAAATTCTAAAAGAATTTGGATTAGAAGGAAAAGAAGCTCATATTGTCAATGGACATGTGCCAGTGAAAGCTAAAAATGGAGAAAGCCCACTTCGTGCCAATGGAAAATTGCTAGTGATTGATGGCGGATTTGCGAAAAGTTATCAAGTGGCAACAGGGAATGCAGGTTACATATTAAGTTATAATTCAAATGGATTGTTATTAAGCCAAAATAAACCATTTGAATCAGTCGAAAAAGCGATTAAAGAAGAGAAAGATATCATTTCTGAGATTGTCGTTAAAAAAACGGGTATTGTCAGAAAAACAGTGGGAGATACGGATATTGGTAAAAGATTAAAACAAGAAATACAAGATTTATCAGAATTGTTGCAATTCTATGAATCTGGAAAATTGAAGCAAGTTAATTAAAAATCATTTTTTTATTTTTCAATGCATAATTTTTTCCTTATTTGTCATAATAAGAATATAAACAAAAAATTTACGAGGAGGAAAATTATGAAAGCAACTGGAGTTGTAAGAAGAATAGATGATTTGGGAAGAGTCGTTATCCCAAAAGAAATAAGAAAAACATTGAGAATCAAAGAAGGAGACCCATTAGAGATATTTACAGATAGGGAAGGGCAAGTCATATTAAAGAAATATTCTCCGATTGGTGAGCTTTCAGAATTTGCAGCTGGCTATGCAGAAACATTATCAAAAACAACAGGACATATTGCTTGTATTACGGATAAGGATACCATCATTGCCGTATCAGGCGGTTCTAAGAAGGAATTTTTAGAGCAAGATATTAGTAATGAATTGGAACAATTGATGGAAGATAAAGAAATTTACACCAGTAAAGAAAATAGTGATGTGGCTATGCCAATTACCAAAAATGATAATCAAGAAAGAAAAAATAATGCACAAGTGGTTTATCCAATTGTTTCCAATGGAGATACAATTGGTACGGTTATTCTAATGTCAAAAGAACCAAATGGTAAAATGAATGATGTAGAAAAAAAGGTGGCTCAATCAGCAGCAACATTTTTGGGTAGTCAAATGGATATATAATCTTATGAAAATCAAGAAAGTGGTGAAGTTTTCTTGATTTTTTCCTTATTTTAGAGTATAATTTGGAAAGCAAATAAAATTGAAAAAAGGAGAAAATTTATGAAAGCAATTGAGATAAGGAATAAATATTTAGGATTCTTCAAAAAACATGGACATGCTGTTATTCCATCCGCACCATTAATCCCAGAAAATGACCCATCTGTATTATTTAATACAGCTGGCATGCAACCATTAGTACCTTATTTATTAGGGGAGAAGCATCCATCTGGAACGCGTTTAACCGATTATCAAAAATGTGTTAGAACGGTTGATATAGACGAAGTAGGAGACAATCGTCATTTGACCTATTTCGAAATGCTTGGAAATTGGTCATTAGGAGACTATTTCAAAGAGGAAACTATTGCCATGAGTTTTGAATTCCTAACCAAAGAATTAGGAATTCCGGTAGAAAAATTATCCGTAACTTGTTTTGCAGGAGATGAAGATTGCCCAAGAGATACCGTTTCTGCCGATAACTGGAAAAAAGTTGGCATTCCAGAAAATAGAATTTACTTTTATGGCAAAGAAGACAACTGGTGGATTGCCGGAGAAGAAGGACCTTGTGGACCAGACACAGAGATGTTCTATGATACTGGAAAACCAGCTTGTGAACCAGATTGCCAGCCATCTTGTGATTGTGGTAAATATGTTGAAATTTGGAATAATGTATTTATGGAATATTTCAAAGATAAAAATGGTTATTCCAAATTAGAGAAAAAGAATGTGGATACAGGTCTAGGCTTAGAGAGAATGGCAATGTTATTACAAGGAAAAGAAACACCTTTTGATACGGAATTGTTCCAACCAGTTATGGACAAATTACAACAGCTTCAAAAAGTAGATTATGTGGAAAGCAGAAGAATTGTAGCAGAGCATTTACGCTCTAGTATGATGATTATTGCAGATGGTGGAAAACCAAGTAATTTAGATAGAGGATATGTTTTAAGAAGATTAATTAGAAGAATGATAAGACATTTAAATAAACTACAAATTGATTTAGAAGAGTTATCAACTTTAATTGCTATTAATGTAGATAACCTAAAAGAAATGTATCCCGATTTAGAAAAAAACAAAGAAATGATACAAAGTGTCATTTTAGAAGAAAAAGATAAATTTGTAAAAACTTTAGCACATGGGGAACGAGAATTTGAAAAAGAAATTAAGAAAATGCAAGAAATAGGAAAGAAAAAGATTTCGGGAGAAATTGTTTTTCGATTATATGATACCTATGGTTTTCCACCAGAAGTAACCAAAGAGTTAGCAACAGAGCATGGGTATGAGGTAGACTTAAAACAATTTGATGAACTATTTAAAAAACATCAAGAAAAATCAAGACAAGGTTCAGAGCAAAAATTCAAAGGTGGATTAGCAGAGCAAACAGAAGAGACCATAGCTTATCATACAGCTACTCATTTATTAAATGCTGCCTTAAAGCAAGTTATTGGAAAAGATGCTCATCAAAGAGGTTCTAATATTACGGTTGATAGAATGAGATTTGATTTTAATTGTGACCATAAATTGACAGACGAAGAAAAGAAAGCGGTAGAAGATTTAGTGAATCAATGGATACAAGAAGGATTAGAAGTAACTAAACAGGAGATGAAGAAAGAAGAAGCCATTCAATCTGGAGCAGAGTGTATGTTTATCGAAAAATACCCAGATGTGGTTACTGTATATAGCATAGGAGAGGTATCCAAAGAATTGTGTGGGGGACCTCACGTGAAAAATACAAAAGAGTTAGGAACTTTTAAAATAAAAAAAGAAGAATCTAGTTCGTCAGGTGTGAGAAGAATTAAAGCACTTTTAGTAAAATAGGGACGTGGGGACGTAGATAATGTCCCCATTATAAATAACACATTAAGTTAGGAAATTTAGGGATAGGGACATTATCTACGTCCCCATGTCCCGCTTTTGTCGAAAGGAGAAGAGAAAATGGAAGATTGTTTATTTTGTAAAATAATAAAAGGTGAAATACCTTGTAACAAAGTGTATGAAGATGAGGAGATTTTAGCTTTTTATGATATTCATCCAGCAGCTCCTATTCATATTCTAGTCATACCTAAAAAACATATTGCTTCATTAGCACATTTAGGAAAAGAGGATGAAGCAATAGTGGGAAAAATATATAGTGTGATTAACCAGATAGCTGAGGAAAAAGATTTTAAAAAGGATGGTTATCGTGTCATTGTCAATTGTGGCAAAAATGGAGGTCAAGAGGTAATGCATTTACATTTTCATGTATTAGCTGGCAAACAATTAGGAGAAAAAATTGTCTAAAAACTATACACTTTTGTCGATACATATGATATAATAGATATAGTAGTAAAAATGTACGGAGGTAAAGAAAATGTTTGATAGTAAATATAGTAAGGTATTAACAGTAATATTAGTGATTGTAATTATTGCTATTGTGGGATTATTAGGCTTTTTAGGATATGACTATTATCAAAACTTTGTTGTCACAAAAGATACTTCAGAATTTGTAGATAATTTTCAGGGTGATGTGACAGATGGAGAGGCAACAGAGGAAGGAGATACAGCAGAAGTGACTACAGACCCATTTGATTTAAAAGATGCAGAAAAAGGAAGTGGTACTAAGAAACGAATGTATAAAGGATTTGGTGTACTAGGAACCATGGAAATACCAGCCACTAATTTTAAATATCCAATATTAGAAAAAGTAACGAAAAAATCAATCGAGACAGCCGTAGCATTTTTGTATGGAACAGGTATCAATCAACCAGGGAATAGTGTTATTATTGGTCACAATTATAGAAATGGTTTGTTTTTCTCTAATAATAAAAAATTGAATATTGGAGATAAAATATACATAACAGATGCAGAAGGAAATAAATTAACTTATACGATTTATAATAAATTTGAAACAACACCAGAAGATACCTCTTTCTATCAAAGAGATACAGGAGGTAAACCAGAGGTTACGTTATCAACTTGTACAGATGATAGTAAGGCAAGATTAATTATCTGTGCGAAAGCAGAATAAAAGAAAAATGAAAGGAATTTAAAAAATTCCTTTATTTTTTTTGCTAAATTGTATATAATGAAAGAAAAGTTATAATTTAGTTTTAAATATATAAATAATAAAATTTCGTTCTTTACTGGTCGGACAAATCATATAAACAGATAAAATAGTATTTTATAGTAATATAAGTTAATTTAGCTTATCTGTATGAATAGGTGTCCTCCCAAACTGCGCATCACTGCATTTTATTATTTATATATTTAAGACATTTGAATAATAACAAGTAAATTTAGTAATAGCAAAAATGAGAGGTGGCAAGGTGAATCAAGAACAAGCAAAAGAAAGAATTGAAGAATTGAGAAAGCAAGTAGAATATCATGCTCAAAAGTACTATGATGAGGACAAGCCAGAAATATCTGACTTTGAATATGATATGCTAATGGTAGAATTGAGAAATTTAGAGAAAGAATTTCCAGAATTCCAATCTAAATCTTCTTTAACACAAAAAGTAGGTGGACATGTAAAAGAGGGGTTTCAAAAAGTAACGCATGAAGTGCCCTTACAGAGTTTGCAAGATGTTTTCAGTATCGAGGAAGTAGAAGAATATATTGCAAAGATAGAGCAAAAAGCAGAAGAAAACAACATGGAAAAAGTAATGTATGTTGTAGAGACCAAAATAGATGGTTTATCAGCTGCGTTGGAGTATAAAAACGGTGAATTCATAAGAGGAGCAACGAGAGGAAATGGACTAGTAGGAGAAGATGTGACAGAAAATTTAAAAACGGTCAAAACCATTCCTATGAAATTAAAAGACAAGATAGATATAACGGTTAGAGGAGAGGTTTTTATTGCAAAAGATGACTTTGAGAAAATGAATCAAGAGCGAGAAGAAAACGAAGAAGAATTGTTTGCCAATGCCAGAAATGCAGCTGCTGGTTCATTAAGGCAGTTGGATAGTAAGATAACCAAAACAAGACCATTGGATATTTATATTTTTAATGTACAAAAGATAGAAGGAAAAGAATTTAATTCTCATTATGAAGAATTAGAATATTTAAGTAAGCAAGGTTTCCATGTCAATCCTATCCGTATTTATTGTAAGACGATGAAAGAAATTGAGAAAGCCATCGAAAAAATTGGGGAAGACAGAGAAAACTTAACTTTTGGAATTGATGGAGCAGTTGTAAAAGTAGACGACTTAAAATTTAGAGAAATATTAGGAACAACAGCCAAAACACCTAGATGGGCGGTAGCTTACAAATATCCACCAGAGAAAAAAGAAACGAAGCTAAAAGAAATCATATGTCAAGTAGGAAGAACCGGAGTTATTACACCAATGGCAATTTTAGAACCAGTCAAAGTAGCAGGTTCTACCATTTCAAAAACTACATTACACAATGAGGACTTTATCAAAGAAAAAGAACTAAAAATTGGAGACACGGTTGTTATTCAGAAAGCAGGAGATGTTATCCCAGAAATTGTAGAAGTCAAAAAAGACAAAAGAACAGGCGAAGAAATTAATTTTGAAATGCCAAAGCAATGTCCAGTCTGTGGAGCACAAGCTATAAGAGAAGAAGGAGAAGCAGCCATTCGATGCACAGGGATTGAATGTCCAGCTAAGTTATTTAGAAATTTAGTTCATTTTGTATCCAGAGAAGCCATGAATATTGACGGATTAGGAGAAAACATCATACAACAATTGTTAGACAATGGGCTAATCGAAAACATAGCAGATATCTACATGTTACAATTAGAAGATATAGCTTCTTTAAAAAAGAATGGGCAAAAATTTGCTCAAAATTTAGTAGACAGTATTAACGAAAGTAAACAAAATGACTTGTATCGATTCATCACAGCTTTAGGAATTCGTCATGTAGGAAGTAAGGCATCCAAATTATTAGCTAGAAAATACAAAAACATAGATAATTTGATGAAAGCAGAGTTTGAAGATTTAAGCCAGATTAATGACATAGGACCAATCGTGGCTAATAGTATTATAGAATTTTTCAGCCAAGAACAAACACAAGACCTAATCCAAAAACTAAAAGAAGCAGGTGTCAACACGGAAGCAAAAGAGGAAGAAAACATAGACAACCGATTCGAAGGAAAAACCTTCGTACTAACAGGGACACTAGAAAACTACACAAGAGGAGAAGCCAGTAACCTAATTGAAAAATTTGGAGGAAAAACATCTAGTACCGTATCCAAAAAAACGGACTATGTGCTAGCAGGAGAAGAAGCAGGAAGCAAATTAACCAAAGCACAAAACTTGGGAGTCACCATTTTAACAGAAGCGGAATTCCAAGAAATGGTGCGTTCTGGGACAGGCACCAATATACCCTTTTTGGATACTTTTGGGACAGGTCTTAGTTCTTAGAAATAAGTTAGGCTGTTTAGGTTAAGAAGAGGAGAAAAGAGGAAAAAGTATGGAGAATTATACGTTTGAAATGATGTGGGAAGATTTAAAAAATGGCTATCAGATTTATTATACTTATGTCGGAAATCGCTATTTGCTTTTTAAAACAGCAGAAAATTGTTATACGCAAAAGTTACTTTCTGATCACAAGAAAAATCCACAACCTAAGATGTTGATGCTTACTTTGAAAAGGGTGAAAGAGATGTTCCCAGATATGGAAGATATTGAGTATAAGATAGGAACATCAGAGATAGAAAACTTGTAAGCGTTGATATGAACGAGTTTGACAGAAACAATAAAAACATGGAATTTTATAAAAAACTTTAAAAAACGACCAATTTTATAAAAATAGTGAAAAATGATAGCCTAACTGGTAGGTAGGGAATATGTCCATTGACATAGCTAAAATAAAAAATTTAATATGCCGATTACAGTAAATAGAGTGTTATAAAAATAGCACTTTATTTTTTTGTTTTGACACAAAATTAGATTTTAAAATCTTATTATAAAAGCTAATAGATTTATAGATACAAAAAATGAACAAAAAACATAAAGAAACGGATATAAAATTTAGGATTTTTTATAGTAGAAATATGTCCGATTTAGGCTATTTTTATTAGCAAAAAGGCGGACAAAATAAAAGTATGCAAATGATTAAGAAATCTA
>CAOKVW010000020.1 GCA_948472955.1 uncultured Clostridium sp.
TGATACTACAATTTTTTTATAAAAATTTGTTTCACATCATTGACACATATACAAATATTTTTAAAAAATATTCAAAAATGTATTTACAATTTTGAATTTCTTTGATATAACTATATATAGTTTATGTTAATACATTATTTTAATTTAAAAGGGTAGGGGAAATATATGGAAAGACAGTTAAAGTATTTTTTTGATTTTTTGGAAAATGAGAAAAAATTATCAGAAAACACATTACAATCTTACAAAAGAGATTTAAAACAATTCAGAAGATATTTGGAGGCATGTGAGCTTCATTACAACAGAGTAAAAGAAGAAGATATGAAAGATTATATTAGAGAACTACAAGAAGAGGGGAAGAAACCATCTAGTATTTCTAGATGTATTGCATCGATACGTTCATTTTATCAATTTATATTAAAGAATAAAAAGATAAAAATAGATCCAACACAAAATATTCAATCACCAAAAGTTGAAAAAAGAGTTCCAAGTATATTAACATCTAAAGAAGTTGAATTATTATTAGACCAACCAAAAGATATTGATTTAAAAGGAATCCGTGATAAAGCAATGCTTGAATTTGCTTATGCAACGGGAATGAGAGTAACAGAAATTGTTTCGTTAAATATGGAAGATGTTAATTTAGAAGAAGGATATGTAACTTGTAAACATGATACTAAACAACGTAACATACCATTAGGAAACATGTCACTAAAAGCATTAAAAGAATATGTAGATGAAGCAAGAGATATTTTAGTAAAAACAGCAGACGAAGAGGCTTTATTTGTTAATATTAATGGTAGTAGATTAACTAGACAAGGTTTCTGGAAAATTATTAAATATTATAAAGAACAAGCTCATATTACAAAGGATATTACACCACATGTTTTGAGACATTCTTTTGCTACTCACCTTTTACAAAATGGAGCAGATTTAAAAGCCATTCAAAATATGTTGGGACATTCTGATATTTCATCTACACAAGTGTATATGCAATTTCAAGATGACGGTTTAAAGAATGTTTATAGAAAAGCTCATCCAAGAGCATAATGAATTAGAAAGTAAGAAAAGAATTATTATTGGTGCAAGATAATAGTTCTTTTTTTTATTGTCAAGAAACTCTTTCTTTTTTATCAAATATGTATTAAAATAATAAGGGAATGGAGTCGAAAAATGGTATTTGAAGAAGAAATAGAAGAAATGAAAAAACTAGAAGAAGAAATTAGACAGCAGAAAATAAAAAAAGTAAAAAAGGCAAAAAAGAAGAAGAAATCAAAAAAGAAAAATGCTAAAGGAATCAAGGTAACGTGCTGTATGATTGGAATAATTGTATTGATAGGAATCGTTTTTAGTTATTTCTATTACAAAGAGTGGAAATTAAATCAAGAAATCGTAAAAAATGACAATCAAAAAATAGAACTAGCACAAGTACAAAAAATGAAACTATGGGATGAAACCATTAAAAACATAACAGACAATAATAAGTACATAGAAATTAATTATCCTAGTTATCAAATAAAATTAGATTCAGAAAAATTAGCAAATAACAATAAGTTTGCCGTAAAAGTTGAAAATAAAGTAAGCAATTATCAAGAATGGAAGAATCAAGATATTTTAGAAGTGGATGTGTCACAAGTGCAACCTTATCATCTATTAGAACAAATAGAATTGAATACCAATGAATGGCTAAAAGGATGGAATAAAGTAGATGTCTATGGGATAAAAGCAGAAGACGGCAAGATAGAGTATATAGAGACAAAAGAAATTCACGAAGATAATCTAACCTTAGTGTTAAGAGAGGAATATCAAAAGTATATTTTGGTATATGTACCAATTCAAGAAATAAAAGTACAAGAAGAAATAGAAATGATGAAAGACGAATTATACCAAATGCAAATAAAGATAGAACCTAGTAATGCGACCACTAAAATGATACATATTGAGGATTTAGAAGAGGGAAGTATCATTCAAGTGAAAGAAAATGGAACGATACAAGCAGTTGCGATAGGAACCACAGAATTTGAGATAGAGGCGGAACAAGGAAAGGTGAAAAAGAAAGTCAAAGTAACAGTAAAAGACAGAGTAGAGGAAATGCCAACAGAACCACAACAAGTGGCAGAACAAAATAAAAATGATTTGACCACTGTGCGAATACAAAATGATGAAAGCAAGGTAAATGCGACCATATTAGATAATTATAAAAATGGAGTATTAATCGTTAATAAAAATAATCCATTACCAGATAATTATGACCCAGGTACAAATCCAGAAGCATTACAGGCTTTTGAGAATATGAAAATGAAAGCAAAAGAAGAAGAGATTTCTTTAAAAATAGTATCAGGATATCGCTCTTTCCAGACACAACAATCGATTTATCAAAGAAATGTAAGATTGTATGGAGAAGAAATAGCCAATACCTTTTCTGCTAAACCAGGTCAATCCGAACATCAAACAGGACTAGCTTTTGATATTAATAGCACAAGATGGGATTTTAAAGATACTGTAGAGGCTAAATGGTTAGCTGAAAATTGTTACAATTTTGGATTTATCATTCGATACCCAGAAGATAAGCAAGAAATCACAGGATATGTTTATGAGCCATGGCATATTCGATATGTAGGAAATAAAGTGGCAAATGAGATAAAAAATAGGGGAGTTTGCTTAGAGGAATATGTAGAGATTTACTAGACAATATGCCAAAAAAAAGATATAATAAATATTGTTAAAAGGAATGAAAAAAATGAAAAAGAAAGTGTTATTTATAGCAAGTACAGGTGGACATTTAAATGAACTCATGCAATTATCACCGTTATTTGAAAAATATGATTATCATATTATAACAGAAAAAGACAAAGCAAATGAAAACTTAAAAGAAAAATATAAAGACAAATTATATTTCTTACCGTATGGAACAAGGGCGAAGCTATTTACCTATATTTTTAAATATTTGTATCTTTGTTTCAAAACAGTTTATCTATATTTTAAAATACATCCAAAGGTGATTGTAACGACAGGAACACATACAGCAGGACCAATGTGCTATTTAGGTAAAATTTTTGGAAGCAAAATAGTGTATATTGAGACATTTGCTAATACCCATCGCAAAACAGCAACAGGAAGATTGATTTATCCCATAGCCGATTTGTTTATTGTACAATGGGAGGAAATGCTTAAAATATATCCAAAAGCAGTATATGGAGGTTCAATTTATTAATGATTTTAGTATTATTAGGTACACAAAATAATAGTTTTCATCGTTTATTAGAAGAAATCGAACGATTAATAGAAAGTGAAATCATCAAAGAAGAAGTGATTGTACAAGCTGGTTATACACAATATACATCGAACAATATGAGGATATTAGGATTGATTTCGAAACAGGAATTAGAAAAATTACAAAATGAAGCTGATTTCATTATTACACATGGAGGAGTCGGTTCTATTTTATTATCGATTACCAAAAATAAAAAAGTGATAGCAGTTCCTCGCTTACATCAATATAATGAACATGTCAATAATCATCAAAAGGATATTGTAGAACTTTTTAATCAAAAGGGATATATTATTGGCGTAAAGGGAGTAGAGGAACTAGAGCAGGCGATTACACAAATAGGGAATTTTCAACCAAAGAAATATGAACAGAATCATGATAAAATGTTGAAAATCATAGAGGATTTTATAGAAACTTGCTAAGGTTTCAAGATTGCCAATAGGGAACGGATTTTTTGGCAATTATTTAAAATTGTAACAATAATTATTAAATATATAAATAATAAAATTTCGTTCTTTACTGGTCGGACTAATCCTATCAATAAATGCAATTATATTTCACAATAATAGGTGTTAATCTAGCTTATCTGTATGAATCAATATCCTTCCAAACTGCGCATCACTGCATTTTATGATTTATATATTTAATAATCAGTAGAAAATTAGAAATTGCCAAAAAGGTTCGCCCCCTATTGGCAATCTTGGAACCTTAGTAGTTGTATCAATTTAAAAGGAGCAAATGTTGTGGCAAAAAAAGAAGTAATCAATAAACTATTTAATTCCGTATGGTTTGTCATTTTAATAGGAGTTTTATTGCTAGGTAAGACATTTTTATTTTATCATAATACAATAGCCATAAATGAACCGTTGGAAATGGAAACCATGATAGGGACGGCTTGTTTTATGGCAGTTATGATATGTTTTTTGACTATTTTACCAAATAGAACAAGAATTATAACAGCCATTGTGATAGATTTTTTGGTTAGTCTGTTATTGTTTGCAGACCATGTATATTATGTTTTTTCTAATAGTGTAATATCTGTGGCACAAATTACGAATCTTCAATATGGAGAAGAAATAGCTGGTACTTTACCTATGGTCATGCAAGTAAAACAGATTTTATATTTTTTAGATATGATGGTTTTGATTGGTTTGGGACTTGGAAAAATCATAAAGTGGGAAAAGAAAGAAAAGGCTACCAGAAGGCAATTAGTTGGTAAATTTATCACTGGAATGGTTGGCATGGTAATTCTTGCAATTGTTGGTGTAAATTACATAGAAAAAGGAAAATTGAAATCGTATAATAAAGACCTACAAATTCGTGAAGCAACTATTTTTGGTTATCATATAGCTGATTTTACCAATAGTCTTACGATCAAACAACAAACAAAATATAAAAATCAGGATAGTATGTTACAAGATTATCATGAGCTAAAAGAAAAATATGATACCCAATATGGGCAACAAATGTATCCGATACGAGGGATATTAGAAGACAAGAATGTTATTATCGTGCAACTTGAATCAGTGCAAGAATTTGTTATCAATAAAAAAATCAATGGAAAACAAATCACACCAAATTTAAACCAATTTTTAAGCGAAAATATTGAATTTACCAATATGCATATGCAAAGTTATTCCACAACAGCAGATTCTGAACATTCTGCGATAACCTCTATTTATCCAATGGAAAATGGCATGTCATTTAGCAAATATTATACCAATACTTATGATGATTTATTTAAAATTTTCAACAAGAAAAATTATCATACTTCTTATATGCATGGAAACTATCCATATTTTTGGAATCGTGGTAATGTATATGGACGTTTCCATTTGAATGAATTGGTTTTAAAAGAACAATTTGAAGACTTATCGGAAAACATCAATGGTGATTTGTCAGATGAATTATTATATAGACAAGCAGTACAAAAATGGAAAACCTATCATAGTCCGTTTCTATCTTATATTGTGGCAGCATCGTCTCATACACCATATACGCTAGAAGGTTTGCAAGATAAGAGTAAAGTTAGTATTGATGTAGGAAAATATAAAGATACCTATTTTGGAAATTATTTAGAAGCTATGAATTATGCAGATTATGCTTTTGGCGTTCTAATACAAGACCTGAAAGAGGCGGGATTATATGATGATACAGCTATTTTGGTATTTGGTGACCATAATGGATTAAATATGTATAATGAAGAATTAATCGACTTTTTAACTTATACCAATCCACATATGACAGATATAGATTTAAAACTAAACTATACAAGAGTAGTTTGTGGCTTTAAAATTCCAGAGATGAAGCCGATACAAATAGAAAAACCAGTGAATAAATTAGATATTAAATCTACTTTAGCTTATTTATGCAACTTAGAGGATACTTTTTCATTGGGTACCAATTTCTTTGCCAATAAAGATTTTGTGTGCTTAAATAATGAAAGAATCATAACCAGTCGTTATTATTATGATGAGGAATGGTATGACAGGAAAACAGGAGATATATTAAATGGGGAAGAACTGGATGAGGCTACTCGAAAATTGTTAGAGGAGTATTATCAAGATATGAAGAAGGAATTGGATATATCAAATTCTGTTACGATTCATAATTTGTTAAAATGAGACAAGGGGTGAGACAAGGTGGACAGGTTTGAAGTGTCTCATAAATTAAGGAAATAAATGTCGAAAGAGAGAACTGACAAAAAACGAAAAAAGTTAGGAGGAAATGAAAATGTCTGTAGAATTAAAATATAAGCACCAACAAAAAACATATGAATTAATGGGAAATAGATTAGAGACAACTGGAAGAGCAGCATTTTCATTTCCAACAGGAGCTGGGAAAAGTTTTTTGCCATTGAAATATATAGAAGAGAATCCAGAAGAAAATATATTAATAGTAGTTTCATCAAGAGCAATAGCGAATCAATTTAAAAGCTACATAAAAGAATATATAGAAGACGGAGACAAATTATTAGAATCTAAAAAAATCGGAATTGTAACGTATCAAAAATTGGGATTATTAAAAGGAAAAGTAGAAAATGCAAGACCAGATATCATAATATATGATGAAGCACATAGAATCGGAGCAGAAACATGGGAACCAGCAGTAGATGAATTAGAGGAAAGATTTCCTAAAGCTAAAGAGATAGCAATGACAGCTACACCAGAAAGAACCGATAAGAGAAACATGCTATATGAAAAATTTGGAGATGATGTCGTATATGAAATGAGTCTAACAGAAGCGTTAAGTGGAGAAAAAGAAGAAGAGGTAGTATTAAAAAGTCCAAGATATGTAAGGGTTTTGTCAACATTAGCTCCAGAATTAAAAGAATATAAAAAGAGAATACAAGAATTAAAAGATGAGTCAACAAAAGAAAGATTATTAAAAAAGTATGAGAGATTAGAAAGTATTATAAGTGCTTCACCAGATATCCAAGATGTTATGCAAGTAGGAATGAAGAAGAAAAACGGAAAATATATTGTATTTTGCGAAAATAAAGAAGACCTACAAGAAAAAATGGCTCATGCTAAAGAGATATTTGGAAAAGTTAATCAGAAAATAAAAACAGATTATGTCGCAAGTAAAAATGGAAAAGAAGATGATTTTGGAAAAACAGAAGCACAAAATAGAAGAACATTAGAAGAATTTCAAGCAAGTCAAAAAGAAGAAGAACTACAATTGTTGTTTTGTGTAGATATGTTAAATGAAGGTGTGCATTTAGAAGGTTTAGATGGAGAAGTAATGTTTAGAGCCACAGAATCGAGCATTATATACAAACAACATATTGGGAGAGTATTATCAGCAGATGAAGAAGAAAAAACAGTAATAATCGATGCTGTAAATAACTGGTTAAGACAAGAGGAAGCCTTTGAAGAAATAGCAGGAGCGATACAAAAAGGAGATGGATTAGGAAATCATAAATTTTATGATTTGTTAAAATTAATGCCAGAAGAACTAGAGTTATTAGATATTTTAAGAGAAATAAAAGAAGAAACAAGATATAATTATTATGACACCTATAATCAAATCATAAGATGGTTAGAAGAGCATGAAGGTAAAATGCCAAGATCTGGTCTTGGAAAAAATGGAAAAGTATTAGTTAGAAGTGAGATGACAGAAGAAGAACGAGAAGAAACGCAGTTATATCTTAGATGGTGGAGATGTCCAGAGAAGAAGATTTTAGAGGAATATGTTGAAAAACCAATAGAAGAAGTACCAGAAGAATATAGAGAGAAAATAAAAATATTGAGAAATTATGGATTAGGATTAAAAATAAAATCAACTTATGAAGAAATAATAGAATGGCTAGAAGAGTATAAAGGGAAAATGCCTAGATCTGCTATCATAAGAAATGGAAAACAATTAAGTAGAGAAGAGATAACAGAAGAAGAACGAGAAGAAATAAAGTTATATGGTAGATGGTACACATGTCCAGAAAGAAAAATTATAGAAGAGTATGTAGGAAGACCAATAGAAGAAGTACCAGAAGAATATAGAGAGAAAATAAAAATATTGGGAAATTATGGATTAAGATTAAAAATGAAATCAACTTATGGAGAAATAATAGAATGGCTAGAAGAGCATGAAGGTAAAATGCCAAGATCTAGTCTTGGAAAAAATGGAAAAGTATTAGTTAGAAGTGAGATGACAGAAGAAGAACGAAAAGAAACAAAGTTATATGCTAGATGGTGGAAATGTCCAGAAAGGAAAATCCTAGATGAGTATGTAGGAAAACCAATAGGAGAAGTACCAGAAAAATATAGAGATAGAATAAAAGTATTGAGAGATTATGGATTAGGATTAGAAGTAAAATCGACTTATGAAGAAATAATAGAATGGTTAGAAGAGCATGAAGGTAAAATGCCAAGATCTGGTCTTGGAAAAAATGGAAAAGTATTAGTTAGAATTGAGATGACAGAAGAAGAACGAAAAGAAACAAAGTTATATACTAGATGGTGGAGATGTCCAGAAAAGAAAATTTTAGATAAGTATGCAGAAAGACAGATAGAAGAAGTACCAGAAAAATATAGAGAAAAAATAGCAAGATTAAGAGAATTAGGACAATTAGGAACGAAAAAAGATGATAAAATAAAGACTAGAATGAAAAAAGCGGTTAGTAAGCATGTTGGAAATAACAAAGAGACAAGAGAGGAACTTGATGGAAAGCAAGAAATTGACTTAGCTCAAGAAGATGAGATAAAATAAATAATAAAACAGAGGAGAAAGATGAGAAAAATGAAATTTGGATTATCAGAGAATATCTATCAAAAAATCAGAGAAATAGCAATCAGAAACAATAATTATGAGTTCAAAATATTTGGTTCAAGGGCAAAAAATACCTATAAAGATACATCAGATATAGATATAGCCATATTTGAAAATGTGCCAGAAGAAGATGAATATGCTATTAGAAATGAATTTGATTTGTTAGATATTATATACAAAATAGATTTAGTTTTTATTAATAAAAATACAAAAAAAGAATTTTTAGAAGAAATAAAAAGGGAAGGGGTGGCAATTAAATAATGAAAAGGTTTGAAGAAAGAAAGCATGATTTGAAAAATGCTAAAGATAGATTAAAAGAAGCTTTAGAAGAAGAGGCAAACGATTTAGCAGTAGATGGTGTTTTACATAGATATGAATTTACATTTGAACTAGCATGGAAAACGTTGAAAGATTATTTAGAATATCTAGGCGTGCAATTAGATACAGGTAGTCCAAGAGAAATTATAAAAGAAAGTTTTGCTTATCATTTAATTGAAAATGGTGAAATTTGGATTAAGATGATGTTAGCTAGAAATTCTTTATCACATTTGTATGATGAAGATAATTCAAGACAAATATATAATGCCATAAAAAATGAATATTTTGCGGAAATAGAAAAATTGGTTAAATTTTTTGAGAAGAATAGATAGAGATAATATACAGTATAAAAAAATGGAGGAGAAATGGATAGTAGAGCCTATACAGAAGTTAACTATATCATAAACGAAATGTCTGATGAAATGAAAAATAAAATTCCATCTCAAATATTGAGAAACATAGAAAATAGGATGGATAAAAATTATGATTTTCGTATTGAAGAGGAAGAATTTGAAAACGCAGAATTATTAGAAGATACCCAAAAGATATTATCAGTTTTATATACAGATTATTTAGCAAGTGATGAAGAAAAAATAATCATAAAAAATAAAGAAAAAATATTAGAAAATAAGAAAAAAGAAACATTAGCTAATATAGAACTAAAAGAGATTTTCCCTAAGATGCAGGAGACCAATGAAACAACTCAAATAGAAGAAAATAAGGAGTTGTTAAATTCGAAGCAAGTAAATTGGTATATAAAAATCATTAATTTTTTAAAGAAACTTTAAAAAATAAGACAAAGGAGAGTTGAGCAGTATGGAAGAAGAAAGAATTGTGAGTCCAGAGATGGAAGGACAAGCAGAAGAAAGACTAGAAAATTCTTTAAGACCCAAGACATTAGATGAGTATATAGGACAAAACAAAGTCAAGGAAAATATGAAAATATACATAGAAGCTGCCCAGAAAAGAGGGGAGTCATTAGACCATGTGTTATTATATGGACCTCCAGGATTGGGAAAAACGACATTATCGAATATTATATCCAATGAAATGAATTCTAACATCAAAATCACTTCTGGACCAGCGATTGAAAAGCCAGGAGATTTGGCTTCTTTGTTAACCAATCTTTCCGAATTTGATGTATTATTTATTGATGAAATACATCGATTAAGCAAAAGCGTAGAAGAAATATTATATCCCGCTTTAGAGGATTATACGTTAGACATTATGATTGGAAAAGGACCAAGTGCAAGGTCAATTCGATTAGATTTACCAAAGTTTACTCTAATTGGTGCAACTACAAAAGCAGGTGCTTTATCTACGCCACTACGTGACCGTTTTGGTATTGTTCATCGCTTAGAATTGTATTCAGTAGAAGATTTAGTAACCATTGTTAAAAGGTCAAGCAGAATCTTAGAAGTGGAAATCGAAGAAGAAGCAGCCAAAGAGATAGCCAGAAGGTCAAGAGGAACACCAAGAATCGCGAATCGACTATTAAAAAGAGTAAGAGATTATGCGATTGTTTTAGGAGATGGAGATATTACCTTAAAAATCACCAAACATGCTTTAAATCAATTAGAAATTGATGAACTTGGTTTAGACGAAATAGACAGAAAAATTCTAGAAACCATGATTGTGCAATATGGTGGTAGACCTGTTGGAATAGAAGCTTTAGCAGTAAGTGTGGGGGAAGAGATGGATACCATAGAAGATGTCTATGAACCATACCTAATCCAAATTGGATTTATGGCAAGGACTTTGCGAGGAAGACAAGCTTTGCCACCAGCTTATCAACATTTAGGATATGACATGCCACAAGAATGATTTTGCGTGATTTTGGGGATGCCCTTAGCTGTACGAGCATGAAGTGAGCTTACAGATAAGTAATACCTTTAGGTACGGAGGAAAAATTATGAAATTATTATTACATACATGTTGTGCACCTTGTAGTGTATATTGTATTGATACGTTAAGAGAAGAAGGAATTGAGCCAACTGTCTATTGGTTTAATCCTAACATACATCCATACATGGAATACAAAGCTAGAAGAGACTGCTTAAAAGAATATACAAGTAATATAGGAGTTCAAGCTATTTTTGAAGAAAATTATGGGCTAAGAGATTTTTGTAAAAATGTGGTCAATGATTTAGAAAATCGATGCCAAAAATATTGTTATCCTGTTCGACTAGAGCAGACTGCGAAATATGCCAAAGAAAATGGTTATGATAGCTTTTCTACTACTTTGTTAGTGAGTCCGTATCAAAACCACGAGGTGTTAATGAAAGTAGCAGAGGAAATGGCGAAAAAGTATGATGTAAAATTCTTGTATCGTGATTTTAGGGTTGGTTTTAGAGCTGGTCAAGCGAAAGCGAAAGAACTGGGTTTGTATAGGCAGAAATATTGCGGTTGTGTTTTTTCGGAGGAGGATAGATATCGTAAACAGATAGAAAATTTAGAATTTAGGAGATATGATAATTTTAAAGGATAATGGTACGTAATTTTGTGAAAGGAAGTGGAGTTTTATATATGCCTAATCAGTAGAAGTTAGATATGAAGATGAAAATATATGGCTAACACAAAAAATGCTAGCTACAGTTTATGATGTTTCGATATCTGCAATTAATCAACATATAAAAAAGATATGTGAAGATAATGAATTAGAAGAAAATTCAACTATTAAGAATTTCTTAATAGTTCAAAAAGAAGGAAATAGGCAGGTTTCCAGAGAAATTGCTCATTATAATCTACAAATGATTATAGCAGTTGGATTTAAAGTTAACAATGAAAGAGCTGTACAATTTAGAAAATGGGCTAATCAAATTGTAAAAGATTACACAATAAAAGGTTGGGTAATGGATGATGAACGTTTAAAAAATGGTGGTTCAATTTTAACAGAAAAGTATTTTGAAGAACAATTAGAACGAATTAGAGAAATACGAATGTCAGAAAGAAAATTTTATCAAAAAATTACTGATATAAAAGAATGGTATCAGCCTATTTAGATTTAGCAGAAATGCAAGCAATGAGGCATATTCCAATGACAATGGCAGATTGGGAAGAAAGATTAAATGGATTTTTAACATTATGGGATCATGAAATACTAAAAGACAACGGGAAAATATCAGCAGAGATGGCAAAACTTCATGCGGAAACTGAATTTGAAAAATATAGAATTGTACAAGACCAAATTTATATTTCTGATTTTGATGAGCTTTTATTAAATACAAAAAAGATAGATAAAAATAAAAAGAGATTATAAAGAAAAAATGAAAGATAACCAGTAATTTATAAGGGAGCAAAATAGATAACAAAATACAATCTATGGAAATAATAAAGACGATAAAAAAGTAAAGAAATTAAGGGAGATGCATATGGATAAATATATGAAAATAGCAAAAGATTTATCTGAAGATAATCTAAAAACAAATGTAGGAGGACCATTTGGAGCTTGTATTGTTAAGAATGGAACTATAATAGGAAAGGGTTCAAACCATGTTTTAAGTAATAATGACCCAACTGCTCATGCAGAAATAATAGCAATAAGAAATGCTTGCCAAAATATCAATTCCTATGATTTAAGTGACTGCGAATTATATACTTCATGTTATCCTTGTCCAATGTGTTTATCCGCAATAATTTGGGCTAATATAAAAAAAGTATATTATGGAAATACGAAAGAAGATGCAAGCAATATTGGGTTTAGAGATGATTATATATACGATTATATTAAAAAATTAACAGATAATATTGAAGATAATAAAATATTAAGTCTAAAATGTATCGATAGAGAAGAAACAATAAAAACATTTAATAAATTTCTAGAAAAAAATGATAAGACAATATATTAGAATATGAAAATTAAACAAGGAGACAAATCATGATAAAAGTATTATTTGTATGTTACGGAAATATATGTAGGTCACCAATGGCCGAATATGTATGTAAAGACATGGTAAAAAAAGAAGGGTTAGAACAACAATTTTACATTGACTCAGCAGCAACCAGTAAGGAAGAAATAGGGAATCCAGTTCATTATGGAACTAGAAATAAATTAGAAGAAATGAAGATACCATGTGGGAACCATAGAGCTAAAAGAATAACGAAACAAGACTATGATAAATTTGATTATATCATTGGTATGGAAGAACGAAACATAGAAGATATCAAAAGAATAGTAGGAAATGATACTAAATATAAAATTTGTAAATTACTGGATTTTTCAAATCATCCAAGAAATATTGCAGACCCATGGTACACAGGTGATTTTGATACAACCTATCATGATATAGTAGAAGGATTAAAGGAATTTCTACAATGGATAAAAGAAAGTAAAGGAGAAGAACATTGAATAAAAGCAAACATAAACATTTCATAAAAATTTTATTGATTGTGGCAAGTATTTTATTTGCTATGCCATCTATTATTTATTTACTACAAAAGAAAACAGTATTCCAGTTTGGACCATATTTTCAATTTTTATATGACTTACCAATCAGTAGAATGACACAAACATTATTATATATCTTTATATTATCCATATTATCAGTATTGTATTTTATGATAATAAAGAAGAGAAAAGAAATTTTTCAAAGTAAAAAGGAAACGTTTCTATGGATAGCAATCATAACATTAGTATTTGTAATGGTATTGCCATTTACTTGTTCTGACGTATTTTATTACTTGGGAATTGGTAGACTAGATAGTACATACCATCAAAATCCTTATTATGTAACAATAAAGGAATTTGTAGAAAAGAATAATAATAGTCAGTATATACAAACGGATACAGTGCTAGCACAAGGATATTATAATGATTGGGCAGATTCCACTGTCGTATATGGATCAATTTGGACATTAATCTGCAAATTAGTAGCAGGAGTATCTTTTGGTAACATAGATTTTGCCTTACTGATTTTTAAATTAGTAAATGTATTAGTGCATTTAGGGAATTGCTATTTCATAGATAAAATAGCACATAAAAAAATATTTACTTTATTATATGGACTAAATCCATTTATTTTGATAGAAGGAATTGCTTGTGTTCACAATGATATGTTTGTTGCATTCTTTCTATTAATAGCATTATATTTTTTAGTAAAAAGAAAAAACTTAGTGGTAAGTATCATTTTTTTGGCTATGGCAACAGCAATTAAATATTTTGCTATTATTTTATTACCATTTGTGATTATTTACTATTTTAGAGAAGAAAAACCTTTACAACGATTTCGGAAGATGCATACAATATGGATGTTTGTTTCTAATGATTTTAGCGATTCCCTATTTATTTTATGTGCAAGATGGACAAGTATTAAGTGGATTATTGATACAGCAAGAAAAGTTAGCTAAAAATTTTTATATTATAATAACGGAATATTTCAAAGAACCAAGCCTGTCAGTATCTACCGTAAACCATGTTTTATTAGGTAGCTTTATGATTATTTATTTCTTTACTTGTGTTATTTTGTTAAACAAAAAAGAGATACGATTTCGTGAGGAAATGAAGAAAGCAAATTATTTTATTATGGCATTTTTATTTTTGTTAATTACCAATTTTCAACCATGGTATATTATTTGGTTATTTCCACTATTGATGTGGCAGAGTTCGGAGAATATAAGATGGATTCCGCAAATAGCATTAGTAAGTGAATTTGCTAATAGTGTCTTTTTGACTTATAATGAAAGTTGGCAGAATGGAACACCATTTACTTTTATTTTCATTGTTGGAAGTTTAGGTATGTGGATTATCAATCAAAAAATGAAAAATAGGAGGAAAAGTTTTGGGAAAATTAGTATTAGTAGATGGTAACAGTATCATGAACCGAGCATTTTATGGAATCATGGGAAGCAAAATGCTAACCACAAAAGACGGAAAATACACCAATGCCGTTTATGGTTTTTTGGCCATTTTATTCAAACTTTTAGAAGATGTGAATCCAGAATATTTAGTCGTTGCTTTTGACCTAAAAGCACCAACGGCAAGACATAAGTTATATGAAGGATATAAGGCGACAAGAAAAGGGATGCCACAAGAATTAGCAGAGCAAATGCCTATGATAAAAGAAATTTTAAGAGCCATGAATATTGATATTGTAGAGATGGAAGGCTATGAAGCAGATGATGTACTACGGAACTCTATCTCGTTATGGAGAAAAGCAAGGATTAGAGGTAATCATACTTTCAGGAGACAGAGATACCTTTCAATTAGCGACTGACAAAGTAACGATTCGCATTCCTCATACCAAAGGAGGAAAAACCGAAACCGATGAATATAATCGAGAAAGAATCATAGAAACCTATGGACTAGAGCCAAAACAATTAATTGATGTCAAAGGCTTGCAAGGAGATTCTTCTGATAATATTCCAGGTGTGCCAGGAGTAGGAGAGAAAACAGCCCTAGCCTTAATTCAAAAATTCGGTTCCATTGAGAATTTATATGAGAAAGTAGACAAAGAAGAAGCAGAATTAAAGGGGAAGCAAAAAGAAAAAATAGAGAATAATAAAGAGTTAGCGTTTTTATCCAAAACCTTAGGAACCATTAATTTGAAAGTACCGATTGAAGATACGTTAGAGGATTTTAAAGTGGAGGAATGGGACAAGCCAAAAGTTTTAGAGTTATTTAAAGAATTAAATTTTAATCGTTATATTGACCGATTTTCTTTACGTGGAGAAGAGAAAGTAAAAGAAGAACCAAAAGACTTATTTCAAATAGTAGATCAATCCAAAGAAGAGGTCATAAGCTTGATAGAAGAACAAAAACAAATGATTTTTTTGCTTCATACAAGCGAGGATGGGAAACCAGAAAAAATCATAAAAGAAAAGATAGTAGGATTGACAGTTTTTTATGAAAATAAGCAAGAAGCGGTCTATTTAGCTATCCAAGAAGAACAAGACATGCAGGCTTTTCAAACTATTTTTGAGAATGAGACGATTCAAAAAATTAGTATAGATTTAACCAAAAGCTATATTTTATTAAAGCAAGCAGGAATTGATTTAAAAGGAATTCACTACGATATTGCCATTGCAAGTTATATTTTAAATCCAAGCAATAATAAACTAGAAATAGAAAGATTAATGGAGCAATATTTAGATGTCAATGTGCAAGAATTAGTAGGAGAAGAGCCAAAGCAACAACAAATCAATTTATTTGATGCGATACAACCAGAAGCAATCTCAGCAAATGAAAAAGAGAAGGAAAGACAGGCTTTTTATACTTATGGAATTGCAAAAATCAAACAAATCACCTTAAAAGAGTTAGAAGAAATAGGGGCTTTGGAGTTATTTTACGAAATTGATATGCCAACTGTCGAAGTGTTGTCAAATATGCAATGGAATGGCATGTATGTAGATGAACAAGAGTTAAATCAGTTTGGAAAAGAATTAACCGAAAAATTAGAAACCATAACAAAAGTTATCTATGAAATGGCAGGAGAAGAGTTTAATATCAATTCCACCAAACAATTAGGAGAAATCCTATTTGAAAAAATGAAATTACCTGTTATTAAAAAGACAAAAAGTGGCTATTCAACGGATGTTGATGTATTAGAGAAACTAAAAAGAGAAGACCCTATTATTGAACAAATATTAGAGTATAGGCAATTGATGAAATTAAACTCAACCTATGTAGAAGGTTTAAAACAATACATCAATCCAAAAACAAAGAGAATTCATTCTTTTTTCCATCAAACCATAACTGCCACAGGAAGAATTAGTTCAACCGAACCCAATCTTCAAAATATACCAACACGATTTGAACTAGGAAAAAGAGTTAGAAAAGTGTTCCAACCAGAAGAAGGAAAGCTATATATCGATGCTGACTACTCTCAAATAGAACTAAGAGTATTGGCTCATATATCAGAAGATGAACATATGATTCGAGCCTTTAAAGAAGGGCAAGATATTCATAAACAAGCAGCTTCCAAAGTGTTTAAAACACCAATTGAGGAAGTGACAAAGGAGCAAAGAAGCGATGCGAAAGCAGTAAACTTTGGAATTGTGTATGGAATTAGTGACTTTGGACTAGGAGAGCAACTTGGCATTTCTCGAAAAAAAGCAAAACAATATATTACAGAATACTTAGAACAATATGCGGGAATTAAAGCTTTTATGGAAGGGATTACGGAAAAAGCCACAGAACAAGGCTATGTCGAGACGTTATTTCATAGAAGAAGATATATACCAGAACTAAAATCGAATAATTATATGGTAAGACAATTTGGGTCAAGAGCAGCCATGAATACACCAATTCAAGGAACGGCAGCAGACATCATGAAAATTGCTATGATTAAAGTACAGCAAGAAATTCAAAAAAGGGGATTGCAATCGAAAATTGTATTGCAAGTACATGATGAGATGATGATAGAAGCAGTGGAGGAAGAAAAAGAGGAAATCAAAGACATAATGAAACAATGCATGGAATCAGCAATTGATTTACAAGTGCCACTGATAGCAGATATAGCAGAAGCAAAGAACTGGTATGATTGCAAATAGGGACATGGGGACGTAGATAATGTCCCTAAATACTTAAAACTGCTAACTTAATGTGTTATTTATTATTTTTTTACACCTTGTGTGTCGCAACCTTCAGATTTTTAAGAGGGTAGGTTGCTCCAATGCTACTTACTTTGCTCGTTTAGTCGCTTACGCGGTGTTACAAAAATAATAAATAACACATTAAGTTAAAAATTTTGACTATTAAAGGTAGGGACATTATCTACGTCCCCATGTCCCTACCTTAAAAGGAGAGAGAAAAGATTGAAAAGCAAAAAATTCATCATTATTATTTTACTGGCTATCGTATTCGTGTGTGTTTTTTTAGGTAAGGATGCTTTGTTAAAAATGTTATATCCTAAGACCTATCAAGAATTAGTCTCTAGGTATGGAGAAAAATATCAGGTAGAGGAAAATCTTATTTTTGCTGTGATAAAGGCAGAGAGCAATTTTGACAAAGAGGCTATTTCCAATCGAAATGCCATTGGTTTAATGCAATTAATGGAGGATACGGCAAAAGATGTAGCTAAGAAAAATCAAATACCAATCCATGAGGAAAATTTGAAAAAAGAACTTTGTGATGTCAATAAAAATATTGAGATAGGAACGTGTTATTTATCAATTCTTATGCAGAAATACCAGAATCAAGAAGTGGCTTTGGCTGCCTACAATGCAGGAACAGGAACAGTGGATAGCTGGATTGAAAAGGGCATTATTAAGAAAGATGGAACGGATATTGAAAAAATACCATATAAAGAGACCAATCAGTATGTAAGAAAAATAGTAAGAGATTATAAAATTTATGAAGATTTGTACAAAAGCTAGACAAATGACGAAAAATGGAATAAAATAAAAATATTAAAAGACAAAAAAGAAGGAGAAACAAAATGATAGTAGAACAATTAATTTTTACCGTTATTGCATTTGCTATATTTGTGTATATGTTTTTTCGTATGATTCGAAACAATGACACAACTTATGTAGTGGTATTAGTTTTGGAAGCAGTTGGAATTGCCCTTAATTTTGTAGAAGTATTATTTAGAATAAAATTAAATATGTTATTTGTTATTTTAAAATATATGTTATCTATCATACTTCCAATTGGCATTATAATTTTAGAAAAGAGAAATATGGGATTATATGAAATGGTCTATCTTCAAAAAGCAAAATTATATGCCTTTTTTGGTAATCATAAAAAAGCAAAACAAGCATTAATTGATTTAATAGAAAAAAATCCAAATTCTTATAAAGCCCATAAGATGCTAGCTGAAATTTATGAGTTGGAAGGTGGCATGAGGAAAGCCATTGATGAATATGTGCAAGCCATTGATTTGAATAAAAAAGATTATGATTCTTATTATAAAGTGGCAGAATTATTGCACCATTTAGATAAGAAAGACGAAGCTTCTGAAATGTTGTTTCATTTATTGAAGAAAAAGCCAGAAATGTGCAAGGCTTCTGAATTGTTAGGAGAAATCTTAATTGAAAAAGAACAATATAAAGAAGCGGTTAATGTGTATCAAAATGCTTTAAAATACAATCCAGTTAGTTATGAATTAAATTATAATTTAGGAATTGCTTATACCATGTTAAACGATTTTCAAAATGCCAAGACATGTTATGAAAAGGCAGCAGAAATTAATTCCTTATTATATAATGCAAAATATTCATTAGCAGAGATTGCTTTGATTTATAAAGATTTAGAAGAAGCAGAAAAGAGATTTTTAGAAGCAATCGAGGAGGAAGAGTTATCAGCAGATGGCTATTATGAATTAGCTAAAATTTATTTAATTAGAGGGGAAAAAGATACGGCTATCAAATATATCAATACAGCCATTGATACCAATTCTAAAAAGATAGTAGAAAAAGTGAAAAAAGAACCAATTTTCATCCCAATTATGGCTAAAATTTCAATACCATTTAATTTGGAAGAACCAGTACAACCAGAACAGAAATTACAAGAAAAAGAGGTAAAAGCCAAAGAACATCTTGAGGAAATGAGCGAAATAACGAGAAATTTAAGCTATCATGATATTAAATTATTGAAAAAAAATGTTTCTGATAGAAGCAAAAAGATAGAAAAAGAAATTCAAGTACAAGAACAAGAAGCACAAAAAGAAAGACAAGATTAGAGCATTTATTTCAAGTTTAATGTATTTTTTATAAAATAACAATTCGGGGGGACTAACAAATTACAGAGTGTATTCAATTTTTATTTATTAAAAATTGGATTTACAATCTGTTATGCAGTTGGGAGTTAATTTATAAAAAATACATTAAACTTAAAGATAATTCTTTTGTTAAACTCATAAAATTTCTAATTTGAAATATACTAACCATAGATAAGGAGGAATTTTATGAGTATGAATTTTGCAATTATTGGTGGAGATTTAAGAATTATAAAATTAGCGAAAATGTTAGCAGAAGAAGGGAATACTATATATACGTATGGAATAGAAAAGGCAGAGGAATTAAAAAGTGTAACGAATATTATATTTTGTGAAAAATTGAAACATGCCATTCAAAATACAGAAGTAGTAATTGGACCGATTCCATTTTCCAGTAATGGTAAAGATATAAATACACCATTTAGTGAACATACCATTTCTATTCGAGAGTTTATGCATGAGATGAATGCAAAAATTTTGATAGCAGGGAGCATATTACCAGAGATATATGATTTAGCCAATGATGAATATGTTGAGATTATTGACCTTATGAAAAGGGAGGAATTGGCGGTATTAAATACGATTTCAACAGCAGAAGGTGCCATAGAAATTGCTATTTCCAATACCAATAAAATCATACATGGAAGCGAAATTTTGATTTTAGGTTTTGGAAGAATTGGAAAAGTGTTGGCTAGAAAAATGGCAGGATTATCAGCTAAGGTTACTTGTGCTGCTAGAAAAGATGAGGATTTTGCATGGATTCGAGCATATGGTCATAAAGCTACTAATATCAATACTTTAGGAGAAAGTTTATCGCAATATGATATTATTATTAATACAGTGCCTCATTTAGTTTTAACCCCAGAAAGATTGCAATATGTGGATAATGATTGTTTGTTAATTGATTTGGCTTCTAATCCGGGTGGAATTGATAAAAAGGCGGCTAAAGATAGGAATCTAAAATTGATTTGGGCTTTGGCGTTACCAGGTAAAGTGGCTCCTATTACAACAGCTGAATTTATTAAAGATACGATTTATAATATTTTGAAGGAAATCTATAAAAAATAAATAATTCTGACAAAAGTTTATTATATTTTTTATTCGTAACTCCCAACTGCATAACAGACTGTAAACAAAATTTTCAATTTTGTAACAGTCTATAATTTGTTGGTCCCCCCGATTTGTTACCTCATAAAAAATAAATAAACTTTATACAGAAATAAATTAAAATGTAGAAAAGGAAGGGAAAGAAAGATGTTAATAGAAATGATAAAATCCGTTTTATTTGGAGTGGTAGAAGGTATTACAGAGTGGTTACCAATTAGTAGTACAGGACATTTAATTTTAGTAGAACAATTTGTAAAACTAAAAGAAGTATCACCAGAATTTTGGGGAATGTTCCAAGTAGTCATACAATTTGGCGCAATTTTAGCAGTGGTACTACTATATTGGAATAAAATATGGCCATTTACCCAAAACAAAAAAGAAGCGATAAAGCCAACAGGAGTGTTATCGTATTTGAATCAAGATACTATGATATTATGGGCAAAAATTTTAGTGGCTTGTGTGCCAGCAGCGGTGATAGGAGTATTTTTTGATGAGGTTTTTGAAGAACTTTTCTATAACCCATTTTGTATTGCCATTGCTTTAATTGTGTTTGGTGTCGCTTTTATTGTAGTAGAAAATTTTAATCAAAAAAGAGATAATAAAAAATTAAAAGAAAAGAATTCTCAGATTACATATAAAGATGCTATTATGGTTGGAATATTTCAATTGTTAGCAGCCATCTTTCCGGGAACATCTCGTTCTGGAGCAACGATTATAGGTGGATTATTAATAGGATTATCAAGACCCAATGCAGCAGAATTTACTTTTTATTTAGCGATTCCTACTATGTTGGGTGCAAGTTTATTAAAGCTAGTTAAATTTGGATTTGCTTTTACAGGAATGGAACTTATTATTTTGTTAGTAGGAATGATAGTATCTTTCTTAGTATCTGTAGTTGTTATAAAATTTTTGATGAATTATATTAAAAAGCATGATTTTAAACCTTTTGGTTATTATAGAATTGTTTTAGGAATTATTGTGTTAGCTTATTTTTGTTTTGTCAAATAAAAGTAATCTTGCTAAAATAAAACATGGAAGAAATATTTCATGTTTTTATTCATTTGAGATAGATTGAAAGTAGGTAAAAAAATGAAATTTAATAGTGATAATTTATTGTTGTATGCTGTGACCAATCGTTCTTGGACAGGTAAGAAGACTTTGTATCAACAGATAGAAGAGGCTCTTATGGGTGGAGTTACGTGTGTGCAACTTAGGGAAAAGGATTTGGAAGAAGATGCCTTTTTAGTAGAGGCTATAAAAATAAAAGAATTATGCCATACCTATCATGTACCATTTTTGGTAAATGATAATGTTAAAGTTGCTATAGCATGCAAGGCAGACGGTGTTCATGTGGGACAAAGTGACCTTCCTGTTAGCGAGATTAGAAAAATGGTGGACGATGATTTTATCATTGGTGCAACGGCTAAAACGGTAGAACAAGCACAAAAAGCTGAAAGAGATGGTGCAAACTATCTTGGTGTGGGGGCTATTTTTCCATCACCTACCAAAAAGGATGCCATTCGTATTACAAGTAAGCAGTTAAAAGATATATGTAACTCTGTTTCTATTCCTGTTGTTGCAATTGGTGGTATTAATCTTTCTAATATGGCTAAAATTTCGGGATGTGGCATGAAGGGAATTGCCGTTGTATCAGCAATATTTGCAGCAGATAATATAAAGATAGCGACACAAGAATTAAAAAAGAAGATAAGTTTTATTTTATAAAATTTGAAAGTTTCAGTAAAAAACATGTTACAATACGGTGAAAAAGATGATAAAATTATGAAATACATGGGAATAAAAAAAGAAGAATTAGAAAATATTAAAGGCATGATTTAGATTTCATGCCTTATGAATTTTTGTATTATTCAATTTTTCGATTGGTTCTTTCATGCGAATGCCCACACATTTTTTCATATTCTTTACATTTAATTTTATAATCCATTTGCAGGCAAAGATAGCGGTAGTAACTACAAGCCTGTTCATATTGCATCATTATTTCATTTGCATCCATGTTAGGTGGAGGCATATTGTAATCCATATAAGGTGGTACAAAGCCAGTATTAAAATCTCGTTCCATTTCCATCAACTCCTATTTCAATATATGTAATAGTATCAGAAATATAACAATCATGATTCATGATGTTATAAATCAAAATTCAAAAAAGGAAAAATATTCATTAATAAATAAGTATAAAAAGCTGCTAATAAGCCATGTAATAACTTTCCATATAAATACGGTTTAATGGATAAATCTGTTTTCGAAGTGATACTCCAAACTTGAAGAAGTACAGAAATTCCACCAAATCCAAGTAAAAATGCAGTAAAAATAAGATTGAAAGAAAGTTTTTTACAAGCAATGGAGGAAATGGTATTAATACCATTTGTGATTTCTAATATTCCAGTTAAAATTCCTTGTATAAAACTAGTATCGATATTCAAAAATTGAAAAACAGGATGGAATAAAATACTAAAATTATCTAATAAACCACTCGCTTTCAAAATAGATAGAATACTAGAAAAGATGACAACAAATCCTCCAATCAAAAGAATGGTAGAGATGCTACTAGTAATGCTTTCTGCTAAGATTTCTCCTAAATTAGAAAAAGAGGCTGTCTTATTAGATGGGGTAAAAGAAGATGTGGTGTTGGTATGAAACGTAGTTTTATCTTTTTTCCAAAAGCGAAAAATAATACCTACTGTCAGACAAGCAAGCAAATGCGTAATCAGCAATAAAATACCAATGGTAGTGTTTTTAAACATTAAAATGCCGACTGTACCAATGATAAATAAAGGACCAGAATTGTTGGTAAAACTAAGTAATCTTTCACATTCTTCTTTGCTACAAATATTATTTTGTCTAAAATTACTAGCAATTTTGGCTCCTACTGGATAACCACTGATGATTCCCATGATAAAAGCAAAGGAGCCTTCTCCACGAATGTTAAAAAGTGGCTTCATAAAGCGATTTAATAAATGACCTAATAAAGTGATGATATTCGTGTGCATGAGTAATTCTGTGGCTACAAAAAATGGGAAAAGAGAAGGAACGACAGAATTTGCCCATAATGCTAATCCGGATTTGACAGCAGGAAGATTGCTTTTGGAGAAGATTAGCAGACAGAAGGTAAATGCTAAAAATAACATCGGTAATAGATTTCTTTTTAGTTTTATAACATAAATGCTTGATTTTGCGACCATGAAATAAACCTCTTTCTTAAAATTAATATAGTATAATATATTTTAGAAAAAAGATATTATGAATGACATACCTGTCAATAATTTTTGATTATGATACCCTAAATGCATAAAATTATCTCTATAAAA
>CAOKVW010000021.1 GCA_948472955.1 uncultured Clostridium sp.
AATTTATTAAAAAATTTTTAACAAATCTATTGACAATTAATAGTTAGTCTCCTTAAAATTTATTTATGATATGTAAAATATATATCTTTATTGCCTTTTTGTCAATGGATTACAATTTCAAGTTTCAACTTTTTGCAAGTGAGGGTGGTCATATATCATTTTTGCAAAAAGTTGAAACTTGAAATTACAATTATTTTTTAGCTTGATAAAACTTGCAAAGTTGATCAACAACACAAGTATCACATTTTGGTTTTCGTGCAATACAAGTATTTCTTCCATGCCATACAAAAATATGATTGATATCTTTTAAATATTCTTTTGGAAAAACTTTTAATAAATCTTGTTCTACTTTTTCAGGTTGTTTTTCTTTGGATAAACCAATTAAATTTGCGATTCTTTTTGCATGCGTATCTACTGCAATTCCTTCTGCTATTCCAAACACTTCCAATAAAATAACATTGGCACTTTTTCTTCCAACACCAGCTAAACTGGTTAATTCATTCATGGTATGGGGGACTTGACCATCAAAATTTTCTAAAACTTGCTTGGCACATAATTTGATGTTTTTTGCTTTGTTTTTATAAAATCCACAGGGATGGATGAGTTGTTCTAATTCATGAATGTCGATGTCTGCAAAATCTTGAATACTTTGACAACGTGAAAAAAGAGCAGGTGTTGTCAGATTGACTCTTTCATCTGTACATTGGGCAGAAAGCATGACAGCAACGACTAATTCGAAGGGCGTTTTGAAATCTAAACTACAAGTGGCATCTGGGTATCTTTCTTTTAATTGCTTAATTAAAGTAATGGCATCTTGTTTTTTCATAGTATCATCTCCTGTATGTATTTTACAAAATAAAGAAAGATTCGTCAATATCCATACTAGTCCTAAGAGTAAAGGGGATATTTTCTAATTCTACATAAAAAGGAACCAATAATGCAAAAAAATAATATAATATACAAAAACAAGGGAGGTAATAAGCATATGGTAAGATTATTTAGAAAAACATTAGCTATTTGTTTAATTGGTTTAGGATTAGGAATTTTATTAGTATTATTACTTCCGATAACAGGTTGGCTATTTATCATTGGAGTTGCTGTAATTTGTGTTGGTTTTATGTGGCTAGCATGTTAAGTAAAAAAGGAGGTATACATATGACAGTAGTTGTGAAAAAAGTTCCTAAATTTTTAAGGGGATTTGTTAAATTTATATTTGGGATTAAAGATTAATGAAAATAAAATCAGCAAATACAAAAAAAGAGCTTTAAGCTCTTTTTACTTTACCATCTTTCAAACATTTTGCACATACATAAATTCTTTTCGTTTGACCATTTATCTCAGCTTTAACTCTTCTCAAATTAGGTTTCCAAGTACGAGGAGACCTTTTACTGATATGAGAACGAGTGATACTAAGTTTATTTCCATGACTTGCTGTCTTTTGACAAATTTCACATACTGCCATTCTTAATTGCACCTCCTAAATCTTCTTAAATAAATTGACTAGTAACAAGTTTAACACAAATTTTCAGAAAAAACAAGTATTTTTTGAAAAATATCAAAAATTCCTTGCAAAATAGGAAAAATGTGGTATAATAAATAAGTTGTTATTGCTTAATTACATTAAAAACAGAGTGAAAGAATGGAGCAATCAATCAACTGATAAAAGAAAGGATTGAAAAGGATGAATTGTAAAGTAGAAAAAACAAAAAACGCAAATGAAGTAAAACTAGAAATAACAGTGGAAGCTGAAAAATTTGATGAAGCGATTAAAAAAGTATATTTTAAAAGTGCAAAATATTTCAACATACCAGGATTTAGAAAAGGAAAAGCACCAATGCAAATCGTAGAAAAATATTATGGAAAAGAAATCTTTTACGAGGATGCTTTCAATGAAGTAGCACAAGATGCTTTAGAAGAAGCAGTGGAAGAAAATAAATTAGAAATCGTTAGCAGACCTGATATAGAGGTAACGCAAATTGAAAAAGGAAAAGACTTAATTTTTGAAGCAATCATGCAAACCAAGCCAGAAGTTAAGCTTGGAAAATATAAAGGTATAGAAATTAAAAAAGTTGAGTATAATGTAACGGATGAAGACATTGAACATGAATTAGGACATATGCAAGAACACAATTCAAGACTTATCTCAATCGAAGATAGACCAGTAGAAAGTGGAGATATTGCAACCATAGATTTCGAGGGATTTGCAGATGGAAAAGCATTTGAAGGTGGAAAAGCAGAAGGTCATGAATTAGAAATTGGAAGCAATAGTTTCATTCCAGGATTTGAAGACCAAGTGATTGGAATGAAAATTGACGAAGAAAAAGACATTCAAGTAAAATTTCCAGAGGAATATTTTTCAAAAGATTTAGCAGGAAAAGATGCAACCTTTAAAGTAAAAGTTCATGAAATCAAGAAAAAAGAATTACCAGAATTAGATGATGAATTTGCGAAAGACGTAAGTGAGTTTGATACCTTAAAAGAATTAAAAGAAAGTATCAAAGAAAAGCAACAAAAACAAAACGATGAAAAAGCAAAATACGAAACACAAGAAGCAGTTATAAAAGCTGTTTGTGAAGACATCCAAGTAGAAATTCCATCTGGAATGGTAGAATCAGAAATTGACAACATGTTAAAAGATATTGAACAAAGATTGTCTTATCAAGGTTTGAAATTAGAACAATATCTTCAAATGATGGGTAAAACCGAAGAAGAGATGAAAAAAGAATATGAACCTCAAGCAATAGATGCTATTAAATCAAGATTAGCTTTAGAGGCAGTAATCAAAGCAGAAAAAATAGAAGCAACAGATGAGGAAATAGATGAAAAATTAAAAGAAATGGCTAAGAACTACGGAAAAGAAAATGATGAAGAATTCTTGAAAAATGAGAATGTAAGAAATTATTTGAAACAAGGATTAGCATCAGAAAAAGCAATTGATTTCTTAGTGGAAAGTGCAAAAATAAAATAAAATATTGTTATAAAAGTTTATTATATTTTTATTTGTAACTCCCAACTGCATAACAGACTGTAAATCTAATTTTTAATAAAAATTAGATAACAGTCTATAATTTGTCGGTCCCCCCGAATTGTTACTACATAAAAATATAATAAACTTTACAAAAAATATTACAAGTAATAAGATGAAAGGTTGGGGTATAAAATTAGTAAGTTAAATTTTAATCCCAGCTTTTTGGATTTTATGATTTTTTATCATTAAAATGTATTTTAATGGATTGATACAAAAAACAAGGAGGAAAATTATGTTAGAAAAAAATAGTTTAGTACCTTATGTAATTGAGCAAACAAGTAAAGGAGAAAGGTCTTATGATATTTTCTCAAGATTATTAAAAGACAGAATTATATTTTTAGGAGAAGATGTAAATCCAACTACATCTAGTTTAATCATTGCACAATTATTATTCTTAGAATCAGAAGACCCAGACAAAGATATTAATTTATATATTAATTCACCAGGAGGTTCTATCACAGATGGAATGGGAATTATAGACACTATGAATTATATCAAATGTCCAGTTTCTACGATATGTGTAGGAATGGCAGCTAGTATGGGAGCAGCACTTTTAGCTGCGGGAGAAAAAGGAAAAAGATTTGCGACTCCAAATGCTGAAATCCTAATTCATCAACCATTAATTGGTGGTGGTGGAATTTCAGGGCAAGCAACAGAAGTAAAAATTCACGCAGACCACTTAGTAAAAACCAGAGAAAAATTAAATAAATTCTTAAGTGATAGAACAGGGCAAAGTATAGAAACCATCCAAAAAGATACAGAAAGAGATAATTATATGACAGCAGAAGAAGCCTTAAAATATGGCTTGATTGATGGTATTATGGATAAGAGAAAATAGAAAGGGAAAATAGAAAATGGCGAAAAATGATACACCAAAAAGTGTGAGATGCTCTTTTTGTGGAAAAGCACAAGAAAATGTTAGAAAAATAGTCGCTGGACCAGGCGTATATATTTGTGATGAATGTGTAGAACTTTGTACCAGTATTATAGAAACAGAATTATATGATGACGAAAAAGCAGGATATACATTGAATGAATTGAATGATATTCCAAGTCCAAAGGAGATTAAACAAGTATTGGATGATTATGTAATAGGGCAAGAAGAGGCGAAAAAGACATTATCAGTAGCTGTATATAATCATTATAAAAGAGTTGCTCATGAGGAAAATGCTTCCAAAGATGATGTAGAAATTCAGAAAAGTAATATTTTGCTTTTGGGACCAACTGGTTGTGGAAAGACTCTATTGGCAAGAACTTTGGCTAAAATCTTAAATGTACCATTTGCCATAGCAGATGCGACTACCCTAACAGAAGCGGGGTATGTGGGAGAAGATGTAGAAAACATCTTATTAAAGTTGATTCAAGCAGCAGATGGTGACATTGAAAAAGCGGAAAAAGGAATTATTTATATTGATGAAATTGATAAAATAACTAGGAAATCTGAAAATCCATCGATTACTAGAGATGTTAGTGGAGAAGGTGTGCAACAAGCTTTATTAAAAATTATCGAAGGAACTGTTGCATCTGTTCCACCACAAGGGGGAAGAAAACATCCGAATCAAGAATTGCTTCAAATTAATACAGAAAATATATTAATTATTTGTGGAGGAGCTTTTGAAGGATTAGAAGACATTATTAAAGATAGAACAGGAGAAAAAGCCATTGGATTTGGAAGCCAAATTAAGAGTAAAAACGAAATCAAACAATATGAAATTTTCCAAGAATTATTGCCACAAGATTTATTGAAGTTTGGTTTGATACCAGAGTTTATAGGAAGATTACCAATTATTGCCACATTAAGAGAATTAGACAAAGAGGCTTTGATTAAAATATTGGTAGAACCTAAAAATGCATTGGTAAAACAATATCAAAAGTTATTCCAAATTGATGATGTGGAATTGTGTTTTGAACAAGACGCCATTGAGGCAATTGTGGAAAAGGCAATCGAAAGAAAGACAGGAGCAAGGGGACTTCGTTCCATTATAGAGGAGATTATGAGGGATATTATGTATGAAATACCTTCTAATCCCAATATTGAAAAATGTACCATAACAAAGGATACGGTTTTGAATGGAAAAGGACCAGAAACGGTTATTAATAAAGAGAAAACAGTTCGTAAACCAATTGTGAAAAAGAAAAGACAAGTGCCTGATAAACAGGATGAAAAAGAAACAGCGTAGAGCTGTTTTTTTGTACATAAAAACTTTTGTTTGAAAAAGAGCCACTTGACATTATGTAAAACAAACTATATAATATACATATGTTAAAAACTTAAAACACTAGAAAGTGAGGTAGAAAAATGGATAAAACATCAAAGAAAGTAGCATCAAACAAGTGGCGGATTGTCACAAATATAAGTTTTGGGGTGATTTTACTTGTATTATTTGTACTTACTACGTGCAAAATGGAATGTATCAATCAGCAATTGAAAAATAACAATGAATTGATACAAAAGAATACAAGAGTATTGTCACAAGTAACAAATGAAAATGTAAGAGCGGACTGTTACGTTGAACTACGTCACTGCATCAGTGACGAGGAAGATGAAGAAAGAGGAGTTAAGTACGATTTTTTTACAACCGAGGAGGGTACGCTTAATATCAATCCATCTGACAATGTGTATGAGGCAACAAAACAAAAAATTTTGCTGTATACATCAGAAGATGTTTCTTCAGAAATTGAATTTCATTTTACGAATGACCTTCTTGGTTGTTACACAAATTATCAGTGCGTTGCTATTTCACCTAATGGCAAAGAACAGATAGTTGAACCTTTTGAACCTGAATGGTATACTGGCCCTGGTGGTGACGGTGCAGTGTGGCAGTTTAAATTATGCGAACGAGGGACATATATCATTGATATGAGAAATTTAGATGATACGAGGCAGCATAAATGCTTTTCGTTCATTTGGTAAATTTATGGAAAATTTATGGAAAACATAAGAAAGGGCTACGTACAAATGTATGGAGCCTTTTTCTCTTACCAACTATTTTTGACTTTAGAGGAATTAGAAAAAATGAAAGGGAATACAGAAGAATATTCTCATCAAGATGAAATAGGTGTAGATACAAATCCATTTTCTAGCAATTATGAAGATGGGAATAGATAAATAAATTACAAAAAGATAAAAAGAAGTTATCTAAATTAGAAAAAATAGAATATATTAAATTAAGGAGGAATCCACCATGAAATATATTCCATATAACAGACCAGCAGTCGTAAACTATGCACAAAAATGGGCCTTTTCACGAAATCCCAAATACTATAATTTTGACAATGTAGGAGGAGACTGCACCAGTTTTGCTTCCCAATGCATTTATGCGGGAAGTCAAAAAATGAATTACGCAAAAGATTTCGGTTGGTATTACATCAATGGCAACAACAAATCACCATCATGGAGTGGAGTAGAATACTTACATCAATTTTTAACAAACAATAAAGGCATTGGACCGCAAGCAATTGAGACGACTCAAAATAAAATAGAAATAGGAGACATTGCACAATTATCATTTGAGGGAGAACAATTTGGTCATACTTTAGTCATTGTTGCTATTCAAAATAAGTTTACATTACAAGGCATTAAAATTGCTTCTCATACATTAGATAGTTTTGATAAACCAATAGCAGAGTACAATTTCCAAAAAATTAGATGGCTTCATATTGAAAAAATAGGTGTTTAAGAGAAAATTAATATTTTCTCTATTTTTTATTCATAAAGTTTGTGGTATACTTAGGATGAAAAGGGGAAATGAAAAATGTATCATATATTAGTCGTAGATGATGATAAAGAAATTGTAGGAGCCATTGAAATTTACTTAAAAAAAGAAGGTTACAATATATTAAAAGCATACAATGGCAAGCAAGCACTAAAAGTCATACAAGAAAATGAAATTCATCTTGTTATATTAGATATCATGATGCCAGAAAAAGATGGAATTGAAACATTAGAAGAAATCAGAAAAGATAAAAGCATACCAGTCATTTTGCTATCTGCCAAATCAGAAGATTATGACAAAATAGGAGGATTGAATTCAGGAGCAGATGATTATATTACAAAACCATTTAATCCATTAGAATTAATTGCCAGAGTCAATTCCCATTTAAGGAGATATGTCAGTTTAGGTTCGCTAGAAAATAAAGATACTAGCAAAATTTATCAAACTGGTGAATTAATCATCAATGATGAAACTAAAATCGTAACAGTAGATGGAAAAGAAGTTAAATTGACAGCAACTGAATTTAATATTTTAAAATTTTTATTAGAAAACAAAGGCAAAGTATATTCGATACCAGAAATTTATGAAAATGTATGGAAAGAAGAAGGGTTTGGAGCAGAAAATATTATTGCTGTTCATATTAGACATATTCGAGAAAAGATAGAAATTAATCCCAAAGACCCGAAATATTTAAAGGTGATATGGGGTGTTGGCTATAAAATAGAAAATATTTAGGAAATGTGGGACATGGGGACGTAGATAATGTCCCTTACTATTCAAATTTTCTAACTTAATGTGTTAAATATTATTTTTTTACACCTTGTGTGTCGCAACCTCCAGATTTTTAACAATGGTTGGTTGCTCCAATCGCACTCGCTTTCGCTCGTTTTGCTGTCCACTGTTAAAGCTTTGCTTGTTACAGTGGCAGTATGCAGTGGCTGGTCGCTTATGCGGTGTTGCAAAAATAATATTTAACACATTAAGCTGATAGAATTATTTAGGGACATTATCTACGTCCCCATGTCCCAAAGGAGGTAGTAATGGAAAAAGCAAGAGAATCCAGTTTATTAAAGATTTTGTGTTATATTCTTATTCCCATATTAGTAGCCATATTAGGGCTTAGTATATTGCATATGGCATTTTTAAGTGAATTAGAAAATACAGAAGGACAAACACAGTATTCAGAAACAGAAAATTTTGCTAATAATTATTTATATTTTTTTATCAATAAAATACAACAGTGTCAAAGTGTAGAACAATCAGATAATGAGATAGAACCATATGATAATTTTTTAGAATTAGAAGATTTACAAGGGAATACCTTTTATTATTCAAACAATCAAAGAAATCATAACTATTCTAATGGAATAGGTGCTTACATCAATTATATAATAATTGATAGAGAGACACGGGAAAATGTTTACCAACATAAAAAGTAATGATTATCAAGAAGTAAAAGACAACATGAAAAACCAAGAGATATATTGGAATTGTGTCAATCATAAAATAGAAACCAATTTAACTCATATCAATGAAGATAATATCAAATATAATTTTAGTTATCGTAATTCTAGTTATGGTAGTAATCATTCACAAAAAAACAAAGAATTTGGTGATTATGATATTTATAGTTCTTATCAAGAAGATAAGACACTACAAGCAACCAATTTTTTATTCAATAAAAATATGTATGATTTTATGCTACAACATAAACAATTACCAATTTTTGGTTGCTTCCTAAGTGTTATGGTATTGATTGCGATAGCGATTTATCTTTTTTGGGCAATTGGTTATCAAAAAGGAAAAGAAGGAATTAGCTTACATGCCATTGACAAAGTCCCTTATGAAATAATTGGTATCATCAGTTTTCATGTTTTAGCAATGGCAGTTACCGTTCTTGTAAATGCTTTTGATATATACACGTATTACGTAGTGGCAATCTTTTATCTAATAGCTTATGTAATCGGATATCTAGCATGTGCGATATGGGGAATTACCACCATAAAAAGAATTAAAGCCAAAACATTTTGGAAAAGTTTTTTAAGTTATAAGGTGATAAAGTGGTTTTATCATAAGGTTAAAAAATTTATCAGTGAAATCGAACAAAAAACATCTTCTAGTAAAAAGGTTTTCTGGTATTATTGGGGATTCGTTGCTGTTAGCGTTATCCTAGCTACTATGATAGGAACTGGCATCAGTCTGATTTTATTAGGAGGATTTTGGCTATGGGTATTTTATCGACTAAGAAGATATAACAGACAGCAAGCAGAAATAAAAGAAGCATTACAAAAGATTTATGAGGGAAAAACCGATATTTATTTAGATAAGGAAGAAATGGAAGGCGTTTTAAAAGAAATGACAGTCTATATCAATGATATAGCAGGTGGTTTTTCCAATGCGATTGAAGAAAGCTTGCAATCAGAAAGATTAAAAACCGAATTGATTACCAATGTCTCTCATGATATTAAAACACCATTAACCTCTATTATTAACTATGTGGATTTATTAAAAAAGGAAGAAATTCCAAAAGAAAAAGTAAAAGAATATATTGACATTTTAGATAAGAAATCTTACCGATTAAAGAAACTAACAGAAGATTTAGTAGAAGCCTCTAAGGTATCTTCTGGTAATGTGAAATTAAATATGGAAGAAATTAATTTAAAAGAACTGATTCATCAAAGTATTGGGGAGTTCAAAGACCGATTGGAAGCAAAAGATTTACAAATAGAAATCAGTATGCCAGAGGAAGATATTAAAATACAAGCTGATAATCGTTATATGTATCGTGTGATTGAGAATTTATTGAGTAATATTACCAAATATGCATTAGATGGTTCAAGAGTGTATATTGATTTGAAAAAGGAAAAAAACAAGATAGAAATTAGTATGAAAAATATTTCAAAAGATAAGTTGAATATTAGTAGTGATGAGTTAATGCAAAGATTTGTGAGAGGTGATAAGTCAAGATATACAGAGGGTAGTGGCTTGGGATTATCCATTGCTAAGAGTTTGACAGAATTACAAGGTGGCAAGTTTACGATTCATATTGATGGAGATTTGTTTAAGGTAGTTATGGAATGGTGATATGATATAAAATTATTTTGACCAATTTGATAATAATAATCCAAAAACCTTGAAAGAAAAAACAAAAGTATGATAGAATAAAAAATGGTAAAAGAGTAGATGCTAAAATAATTCTTTTCCGACCAGATTTGTGACTAGGAAGGAATGAAATAAACCATGAAAAAATTAATTGCCATTATCATAATTTTAGTAATCATTTTTGTGGGGATGGTTGTATACAAAAACGTTGCTATCAATACTAGTAATAACATCAGTATACAAGAAATCAGCCAAATAGAAACTTATATAACCAAAATTTATATGTGGAAAGAAATAACAGGACAAGCACTACCAAACTTTGAGGATATTAATCAAGCAGAAGATGTATGGATATGGGAAGTGGTCAAAAAAAACTTAGAAGATTATGAATTTTTTTACGAAGAGATACAAGAAAAAGCAAAAGACCTATTTGGAGAAAGGTTGACAAAAGAATTTCCAAAAGAAGGAACCGAATATATTATCTATGATGAGAAAATCGATAAATATTATGCCGTGGGAATGGGATTAGACCAATTAGATGATTTGTTTTTATTAAATGAAATTCAAAAAACACCAACTGGATATGAGGTGGAAATCATTGAGTATTTAGAAGACTATTCACAGACATTAAATGAAGAAGATGATTTTGTTATTATCCGAAATACAAACGAAGAAGAAATTGGGAGAGTTAATAGCAAGGAAGAAGAAAAGGTAAAAGAAATGGTTAAGAATCATATAGATAAATTGAGTAGAAAAAAGATAGTTTTAAAATTAGAGAATGAAAAGTTATATATAGAAAAAGTTTATGAAATAGAATGATTTTGGGGACGGAGGAAAAAATCATGATAGATAGTTTTTAATATAGATTAATTTTGAAAAAGCAATAACAATTATGATGATTTTTTCCTCCGTCCCCAAAATCATGATGGGAGATGGAATGTTACAAGGATTAGAAAAATGCAAAATATGCCCACATGAATGTCAAGTCAATCGAAATAAGGA
The DNA here is from genome assembly GCA_948472955.1 of uncultured Clostridium sp. Lineage (GTDB taxonomy): Bacteria > Bacillota > Clostridia > TANB77 > CAG-508 > CAG-269. The sequence goes on from CAOKVW010000021.1 coordinate 10,849, forward strand.
GAAGGTGGGAAGATGTAGAGCAACAGACAAAGTACGAATTGCTTTATATAGTACACATGATTTTGAGGAACCATGTATTAGTGGAGAAAAAGGCTCTGGGACAGTCTTTTTTTCAAATTGCAATTTGAATTGTATTTATTGTCAAAATTTTGAAATCAGTCAATTAGGCAAAGGGAAAGACATTACCATAGAAGAATTAGCTGATATTTTTTTAAAGCAACAAGAAAAAGGGGTAGAAAATATCAATTTGGTGACACCTACTAGTTATGTGTTGCAAATGCTAGAAGCGATAAAAATAGCAAAACGAAAAGGATTGATTATCCCTATTGTATACAATACAAATGCTTACGAGAAAGTCGAAACACTAAAATTATTAGAAGGATATATCGATATTTATTTACCAGATTTAAAATATGCAGAAGACAGTTTAGGAGTGGAATATTCTAACATAAATGATTATTTTGAGATAGCGACAGAAGCAATTCAAGAAATGATTCGACAAGTGGGAATACCAAAATTGAATGAAAAGGGTATCATGCAAAAAGGCGTTATGGTTAGGCATTTAGTTCTGCCCAATTATCTTGAAAACAGTAAAAAAGTTTTAAAATGGATAAAAGAAGATTTGCCAAGTAAAATATATGTTAGCATTATGGCTCAATATTTTCCAACTTATCAGGCTAAAAAAGTGAAAAAGCTAAATCGAAAATTAACAAAACAGGAATGGCAAGAAATACAAGAGTACATAGAAGAATTAGGAATTGATAATGGTTATGTGCAAGAACTGGGAGAACATGAGGAGGAATATGTGCCAAAATGGGAATTTGATAAGTAATGTCGAAAATTGCGATGAAAATAAATTGAATTTGCTTGCAGTTGGAGATAATTGTTTGTATAATAGAAATAAGTTTTATCAATTAGGGGGTTTTTAAGCTTTAGTAGAAGCATGATTCCCTTTTTTATGTCAAATTTTAAATCGTTGTAGTTCAGTCATAGTAACTTTTATAAGAATTTGTTTTTGTAGTTAGAACAGACTGGAACTTTAAATCGAAATAAAAATCAAAAAAGTGTAAAAATAATTGACAATACGTATCATACGTAGTAAAATAAGAAAGAAGGCGATTCATTGAAATTTAAACAAATAGAAAAACTCTTATTAAAAGATGGTTGGTATCTATATAAAACAGTAGGCTCACATTATCAATATAAACATAAAACGAAACAAGGAAAAGTAACCATACCAAGACATTGCAAGGAATTGAAAAAAGCAACAGCTAATTCAATATTAAAGCAAGCAGCCTTAAAAGATAAAGTGAAGGAAGTGTAAAATATGAAATTAGTTTATCCAGCAAATTTTTATTATGAAGAATATGGAGGATACAGTGTAGAAATACCAGATTTATTAGGGTGTGTAACACAAGGAGAAAATTTAGAAGAAGCTATGGAAATGGCACAAGATGCGGCATTAGGATGGATATTAACAGCTATTGAAGCAGAAGAAGAAATACCGAAACCATCACAAATAGAACAAATCAAATTAGAAGGAAATGGATTTAAGACATTACTTTTATTAGATATTGACCAATATACCGAAAAATATGGAACAAAAAAATCGATTAAGAAAACATTGACAATTCCAGAATGGCTAAATAAAAGAGCGGAGAAAATAGGAATTAATTTTTCACAAGTATTACAAGAGTCTCTATTAAATAAAATTGTAAAAACAGAACGAAAAAAGTAGAAATTTAAATCATAATATGATATACTTTGAAAAACAGCAAATAAAGGGAGGAATAAAAGTGACACAAGCAGATAAGCATTTTATAGAAACCTGTAAAGAAATTATTGAAAATGGATATTCTTCAGAAGGTACTAATGTACGTACCAGATGGGAAGATGGAACCGAAGCAAATTATGTATCCATCTTAGGAGTGTCCAATCAATACGATGTGGGAAAAGAATTTCCCATGATTACTTTAAGGAACAATACCAATACGGTAAAAAGAGCAATTGATGAAGTATTATGGATATGGCAAAAAAAATCCAATAAAATTGAAGAATTAAATTCACATATCTGGGACCAATGGGCAGATAGTGAAGGAACCATCGGAAAAGCCTATGGTTATCAAATGGGAAAAAAGTACGAATTTAAGACAAAAGAAGGAATCCAAGAAATGGACCAAGTAGATTATGTCTTATATTTATTAAAAAATGACCCATCGAGTCGTAGAATTATGACTAACATATTTAACCATGCTGAATTAAAAGATATGAATTTAGAACCATGTGTATATGGAACACAATGGTTAGTAAAGCAAGGAAAATTACACTTAATTTTAAATCAACGTTCCCAAGATATGTTGGCAGCAAATGGATGGAATGTGATGCAATATGCAGCATTACAATCTATGTTTGCACAAGTAGCTGGATTAGAGGTGGGAACTTTAACCCATAATATAGGAGATTGCCATATTTATGATAGACATATCCCCTTAGTAAAAAAATTAATAGAAGCAGAAAGTATGGATGCTCATCCAAAACTAATCATAAAAAATCCAACGAAAAATTTCTATGATTTTAAAGTAGAGGATTTCGAAATAGAAGGATATGCTTATAATAAAACAGTCAAATTAGGAAAAATTCCAGTAGCGGAATAAAATAAGACAAAGGGGACAGGTTTCAATTGTCTCAAAAATTAAGTAGAAAAATGTCAAAATAGGAAGAAGACAAAAAAGGAGGAAAGTAAGAAATGTTAAGTATTGTAGTAGCAAAAGCAAAAAATAATATGATAGGAAGAGGAAATAAATTAATATGGAAATTACCAGCAGATTTACAACATTTTAAAGAATTAACAACTGGACATGTTATTATTATGGGAAGAAAAACCTTTGAATCATTAGGAAGAGTATTACCCAATAGAAAACATATTGTTTTTAGTCAAAATCCTGATTTTAAGGTGAATGATGAAAATGTACAAGTGGTTCATTCCATGTTAGAAATACAACAATATATAGAAGATGAAGAGGAGAATTTTATCATTGGTGGTGCTATGATTTATAATTTGTTGATGCCACATGTAACGAAAATGTATGTAACAGAAATTAAGCAAGAATTTGAAGGAGATGCTTTCTTTCCAAGAATTAATACAGAAATTTGGCAAGAAACCAGTAGAGAGAAAGGACCAAAAGATGAAAAAAATGATTTAGATTATGACTACGTAACCTATGAGAAAATAGCAAAATAGAGAAAACTACATGTTATAAGCAAACAAATATCTTGTTCATGGGGAAGGACGGAGAGAAAAGTGAAAATAATTGGCATAACAGGGAAATCTGGTAGTGGAAAGTCTACTTTGACAGATTTGCTGTCAAAAAAAATGCAATGTAACAGTGTTAATATTGACAAAATAGGACATAAAGCAACAAGCAATCAAGAGATTGCCAAAAAATTGTGTGCTATTTTTGGCAATCAGATATTAGGAGAAGATGGTAATATTAATAGAAAAAAGTTAGGAAATATTGTTTTCTCGAGTAAAGAAAAGATGGCTATTTTAACGGATATGACTTGGGATTATATGCAAGTAATGATGGATGATATATTAGAAAAAGAGACAGGAGATGTGATTATCTTAGAATGGGCTTTACTGCCAATCAGTAAATATTGGGAAAAATGTGATATCAAAATATTAATGCAATCAAATGATGATGAAAGAAAGAACAAAGTAATGCAAAGAGACCATATATCAGAAGAGTATTTTCTGAAACGAGAGGAAGGCTGTATTGATTATGCACCATATGATTTTGATTTGATTTTTGAAAATGATTATCAGTTAGAAACAATGGAGAAAAAAGTTGAAATAGTAAATAGAATTATGCAGAAATAGCAAAAGAAAGATAAAATAGAATAGTAAAAAAGCTTTTGGTTAGAATAAATTTATCAAGGGAGGATAAAAAGATGTTCAAACCAAAAGCTATTTATTTTGAAAAAGAAATTATAAACTATCCATTAGGAAAAGAATTAATGGAAAAATATCAAGATACACCAAAAGTGGAAATTGAAAACCACAACAATATTGAGGAAATGAGAAAAAATCCAAACAAAGAATTTGCCAATATGAAAAGAAACCTAATTATAGGAATTAGAAAAACACATAAATTTGTAGAAAATCATAAAACATCAGATTACTTAGTACCCTATACGTCATCAGGTTGTACAGCAGCATGTATGTATTGCTATTTAGTATGCAATTACAACAAATGTGCGTATTTGCGTTTATTTGTGAATCGAGAACAAATGCTAGAAAAAATCATCAAAACCTCTGAAAAGGCAGAAAAAGAATTGACTTTTGAAATTGGAAGTAATAGTGATTTGATTTTAGAAAATACGATTACAAATAATTTAGTTTGGACGATTGAAAATTTTCAAAATGCTAAACAAGGAAAATTAACCTTTCCCACTAAATTTGATATGGTAGACTCGATTTTATTACTCAATCATCAAGGAAAAGTTACGATTAGAATGAGTGTCAATCCAGAAGAAATCATTAACAAAGTAGAGTTTGGAACTTCTCGATTAAAAGGAAGAATAGAGGCAATTAATAAGTTGAAAGAAGCGGGGTATCCCATTGGAATTTTGATTGCTCCTGTTATTTTGGTGGAAAATTGGAGAGAATTATATTTACAGTTAATTCAAACCTTACACGAAGAATTGTCTGAGAAAGTAAAAAAAGATGCGTTTTTTGAAATTATTTTTATGACTTATAGTTATGTGCATACGAAAATAAATGAGGAGGCTTTTCCCAACGCTATCAACTTGTATGATAAAGAAATGATGACAGGGCGAGGCCGTGGTAAGTATTGGTATAAAAATGATATACGAAGCAATGCAGAATTATTTTTGCGAGAACAAATGAAAAAGTATTTTCCGAATAATAGGATTGAATATATTGTTTAATAGAAAGACACAGTTAAATGTAAATTTACTGTGCTTTTTATATTTCTATTTAGTAAATTTTAAACACAAGCAATTGACAGATACTGGAAAACGATGTATAATTCGTATGATTTTATTCTTTTTCTAAATATAATTCTTGTATTTAGGTTTCCAAAGTATTGAAAATTGATAGAAAAAATGATATAGTAAAGGAGGTAATAGATTGCCAATTATTTCACAATTTTATGGAATTATTATTCAGATGTTTTTTGATGAAAGTGGGAAACATCATGAGAAACATATACATGTGAGATATAATGAACAAGAAGCAGTATATGATTTAAAAGGAAATATTTTAGAGGGAACAATTCCATATAAGAAAAAGAAATTAGTAGAAGCATGGATTTCAATTCATCAAGAAGAATTGGAAAGTCTATGGAATTTAATACACGAACAAGGAGAATTTTTTAAGATAGAGCCTTTAAAATAAAAGAGTGAGGGGATACCAATGTACATAGTACCAAAACCAGTAGAAATAAAAGTTTTAGAAAACTATAAGTTATGGTTAAAATTTGAAAATGGAGAACAAAAAATTTTTAATATGGAAAAATATCTTCATGAAAAATTTTATCACAAATTAAAAAATAGAAAATATTTTGAAACGGTAAAAGTATCAGGAAATACAATAGAATGGGAAAATGGAGAAGATGTAGCACCAGAAAATTTGTATTATGATAGCATATTAGAAAAAGAATAAAAAACACTTGAAATTTATTCCAAAATATAGTATAATCGGTATGTCAAAAAAGACATACCTTTTTCTTAGCTTTCAGATTAGCACCTAAACTGTAAGCTCGGTTTAAGGAATAAATATTATTAGGAGGTGTAAAAATGACAAAGGAAAGAAAGCAAGAAGTCATTAATACTTACAAAAGAGAGGAAAATGACACTGGTTCACCAGAAGTACAAATTGCTCTTTTAACAGAAAGAATTAATGAACTAACAGAACATCTAAAAATCCATAAAAAAGACAATCATTCTAGAAGAGGTCTTTTAAAAATGGTAGGTAAAAGAAGAAACCTATTAAACTATTTAGCCAAAAAAGATATCAATCGATATAGAGAAATAGTTGAAAAGTTAGGATTAAGAAAATAATTAGCGAAGCCCAATGCTTATATTTTTTGGCATGGGCTTTTTGTTAGTTTATTTAGTCCATTTAGGACAAGCAAATCAAGCAAGTATTTAGGTGAGTAGCTTGTATAATATAGTAGTAATCGACTAATGTATTATAGAGGTTACAATCTAAACTTGCTTGCAATAGGGAATCAAGGAGTGTACTTAAATTCCTGAAACCGGAATTTTAAGGAACGTCCCCAAAACCCCTTTAAAGAAAGGAAGGATATTATGTTTAAAACTTATGAAACAGAATTAGCAGGAAGAAAACTTGTAATTGAAACAGGAAAAATGGCAGGTTTAGCCAATGGAAGTGTACTAGTACGTTATGGAGATACATGTGTAATGGTTAATGTAACAGCTTCCAAAGAACCAAGAGAAGGAATTGATTTCTTCCCATTATCAGTAGACTTTGAGGAAAAATTATATTCCGTAGGAAAAATTCCAGGAGGATTCTTAAAAAGAGAGGGAAAGCCAAGTGACAAAGCAATTTTAACATCAAGAGCAATTGACAGACCTTTAAGACCGCTATTCCCAAAAGATTTTAGAAACGATGTTGTGGTAGTAGCAACTGTTCTTTGTGTAGAACAAGACAATTCGCCAGAAGTAGCAGCTATGATAGGGGCAGCATCTGCATTAGCGATTTCAGACATCCCATTTAATGGACCAACAGCAGCAGTCAATGTAGGACTAGTGGATGGAAAAATTGTAATCAATCCAACCGAAGAGCAAAGAGAAATCAGTGATTTAACCTTAACAGTAGCAGCAACAGAAAAGAAAATTACCATGATTGAAGCAGGAGCCAATGAAGTTCCAGATGATTTAATGTTAAAAGCCATTAAAGAAGCACACAAAGAAATCAAAAAAATCTGTAAATTTATCAATAAAATCCAAAAAGAAATTGGAAAACCAAAATTTGAATATCAATCTTTTGAGGTTGACCATGATGTATATGAATTTGTAGAAGAAAATTTCAAAGAGGAAATGAAAGAAAAAGTACAAGAAGCTGATAAAGAAACAAGAGATAAAAATATCGATGCATTAACCAATAAAATCGAAGAAACTTATACCGAAAAGTTTGGAGAAGAAGCCTTTGAAGAGCATAAATCTGACATTGGAGAAGCTATCTACAAATTAGAGAAAAAATGTGTAAGAGAAATGATTTTCTTGGAACATAAAAGAGTAGATGGAAGAAAACTAGACGAAATCAGACCATTATCATGTGAGGTTGGATTGCTTCCAAGAGTGCATGGAAGTGCCTTGTTTACAAGAGGGCAAACACAAGTCATGTCAATTGCAACATTAGGAATGATAAGTGAAGAACAAGTATTAGATGGAATTGACACAGAAGAGTCAAAAAGATATATGCATCATTACAATTTCCCAAGCTATTCCGTTGGAGAGGCAAGACCAAGTAGAGGACCAGGAAGAAGAGAAATTGGACATGGTGCTTTAGCGGAAAAAGCATTAGTACCAGTGTTACCTTCTAAAGAAGAGTTTCCATATGCCATTAGAGTGGTATCAGAAATATTATCATCCAATGGTTCTACATCACAAGCCAGCATTTGTGGAAGCACATTATCCTTAATGGATGCAGGTGTACCAATTAAGAGACCAGTTGCTGGTATTTCAACAGGATTAGTAACCAATCCAGAAGATGACAAAGACTATGTAATGTTAGTAGATATTCAAGGATTAGAAGATTTCTTCGGAGACATGGATTTCAAAGTTGGTGGAACGGAAAAAGGTATCACAGCTATCCAAGTAGATATCAAATGTGATGGTCTAACCTATGAAATTATCAAAGAAGCTTTTGAAAGAACTAGAAAAGCAAGACAACATATCTTAGATGATATTATGGCACCAGTTATCAGTGAACCAAGAGAAGAAATTTCAAAATATGCTCCAAGAATTGTAGGGACACAAATCAAAGTAGATAAAATCAAAGATGTCATCGGACCTGGTGGAAAAATGATTAACAAAATTATTGAAGAAACTGGTGTAAAGATTGATATTGAGGAAGATGGACAAGTATTGATTTATTCTATGGATAATGAAAAGGCAATGCAAGCACTAGAAATGGTAGAAGATATCGTAAGAGAAGTAGAAGTTGGCGGTATTTACTATGGAGAAGTGGTTCGTCTTATGAATTTCGGAGCTTTTGTTGATTTAGGCTGTGGCGGAAAAGAAGGATTGCTACACATTTCTAAAATATCAAAAGAAAGAATTAAGAATATTGAAGATGTTCTTCATGTTGGTGATAAGGTGACAGTTAAGGTTATTAACATTGATGACCAAGATAGAATTAATTTGAGTATGTTGGATTTTAAAGACGCAAAGGAAGAGGAATAATTTTGGGGATGAAATATGTGAAATAAAGTGTGATTATAATTCACTAATAGAATGTGACTTTTTGAATTTTATTTCATATTAAATAACATAAATTGGAGAGAGTTACTTATGGACATAAATAACTCTCTCCAATTGGTCAACTTTTGGAATTAGTCATGATTTATTATTGCTTCGATTATAGCTACAATAATAGCAATAAGAAATGCGACTAACCAATAGACATTGGTTGAGTAGTTTGTTCCCAAAACTTCGTTTACCGCTGTAATTAATATTGTATCCAGATTGAACAAAGTTAGAAACCATGCAAAAATTAGTATACCAAGAATTGACATTTTTTATTCCTCCTTTTTATTACTCGGAGGACTGTGCCTCCGAAATTTGCTAATTTCAAAGGCAACCAAAATTTATTACAATATAATTATATCATTTTCACATAAAAAAAGCAAATTTTTGATATTCGCTAGGAAATCATATATAATACCAAAGGAGGTCAATTATGGAACAAAGAAGAAAAACAAACAAAATAACGTATTCTATATTCGTAGTTATTCTATTAATCCTATTATACTTTGCCTATCAGCAGTATCAAAAAAACAACTTTAATAATTTCGTAAGAAGCGAAAGCAACGTATATACCTCTCATTTTACAAGAGACAAAGAGATGAAATACAACAATCAGACCAGCTACAAAATAGAAACACCAGAATACAATGACGCCATGTTTTACAAAAAAGTACAAGTCAAGAAAAATCAACCTTATAAAGTAACTTGTATGGTAAAAACCAATCAAGTAGAAGCCAAAGAAGAACAATCAGGAGTGGGAGCTCAAATAGCAATTGAAGGAACAACAGAAAGGTCGATTGCCATAAACGGAACACAAGACTGGCAAAAAATAGAATTGATTTTTAATAGCAAAGGAAGAGAAGAAATCAATATTGGATTTCGATTAGGAGGATATCTAGGAGAAGCAAAAGGGGAAGCTTGGTTTGCAGACTTCACCATAGAAGAAGGGATGGCAGAAAGCAACAATAATTGGAAATTTGCTTGCTTTATTTTTAAAACAACCAATGTAACCATCAATCAAAAACAAATCAAATTATCAGTTACCCAAAATGATATCAGAGATATCAACAATACGATTCATTTATTTGAAAGTTCTTGTAGAAATTTATCCAATGGAAAAATGACAGCAGATTGTGATATCTATGAAATTAACACACCTTTATCGCAATTATCTTATGATAATCAATATGGCTATTTTGTTTCAGCAGAAGACATAGAAAAACAAATCAAAGACACGATAGCAACTAACAATTATGACCATATATTTGCCATTGTAAGGCTTCGGAGATGAAAAACACGAAAATGACATTCAAGTGAATGATTGGATTGGACTAGGTTCTATGGATTATTATGGCATTGGATTTTCTAATATACGATTACCAAATGATTCAGAAAGCTATATTTATAGATATAATGGAAGAATTAACACATTTCCAGAAGAAGTATTTATGCATGAATTTTTACATTCCTTAGAAAGAAATGCCGAAGAATACGGCTATCAAAGACCAGAATTACATGATTATCAAAAATATGGCTACGAAAATGAGATGATAATAGGACAGAAAAAATGGTACAAAGACTATATGAATCAGAATATTCATACAAACAATGGAAAAATAGGATTGCCATCTGAGATATATACTTTAAAACCAGCTAAAAGTAACAATTTTACCTATTCTTATAAAATGGAAGAGGTTTTCAAAGAACCAGAAAATATACTAGAAGAAATAAGAGGACTGTTCACTAATGTAATAGATAAACTTTTGAGTAGGACTGAAACATAAAAAAATTAATTGACGCAACAAATAAAATAAAAAAAGAAAGATAGGAGAAAAAGTGAAAGTATCAGAATTTAATTATGAATTACCAGAAGAATTAATTGCACAAACGCCAATTGAAAAAAGAGACGAATCCAGACTAATGGTATTAAACAGGAAACAACAAACCATAGAACATAAAACATTTAAAAACATAATCGATTACTTAGAACCAGGAGATGTTTTAGTCAGAAATAACACCAAAGTCATACCAGCAAGATTATATGGAAAAAAAGAAACAGGAGCCAATGTCGAATTTTTGCTACTGAATAACATAGAAAATGACATATGGGAATGTATTGTCAGACCAGGAAACAAGCTTCATGTGGGAACGAAAGTGATTTTTGGAGAAGGACTACTAAAAGCAGACATATTAGAAATTATGCCAGGTGGAACTAGAAAAGTCGAATTCCATTATCAAGGAATTTTCAATGAAATCTTGGACCAAATTGGTCTGATGCCATTACCACCCTATATCCACGAAGAATTAAAGCAAAAAGAAAGATACCAAACTGTATATGCCAAGTATAATGGTTCCGCAGCAGCACCAACAGCAGGCTTACATTTTACAGAAGAATTGTTAGAACAATTACAAAAAAAAGGTGTAGAAATCGCTAATGTAACACTACATGTAGGAATAGGAACTTTTCGACCAGTCAAAGAAGAAACGGTGGAAGCCCATGAAATGCATTCCGAGCATTACTACATCAAACAAGAAGACGCAGACAAAATCAACCAAGCCAAGGAAAAGGGGAAAAGACTCATCGCAGTGGGAACCACATCATGTCGCGTATTGGAAACCATAGCAGATGAAAATGGATACGTACAAGAGGCAGAAGGTGATACGCAAATTTTTATCTATCCAGGCTATCGATTTAAAATATTAGACGGACTAATTACCAACTTTCATTTACCACAATCAACGCTACTAATGCTCGTATCAGCACTAGCAGGGAAAGATTACATCCTGAAAGCATATGAACAAGCTGTCAAAGAAGAATACCGTTTTTTTAGTTTTGGTGATGCGATGTTTATTCAATAAATATACCTGTCCCAAAAGTAGCCAAAAAGGGTATGATGGTGCCTGTCCCAGAACGCACCAAAAAGGAGGAAAAAATGAAACCAGCAGTAACATACGAACTATTACATGAATGTAAACAAACAGGAGCGAGAAGAGGCGTGCTTCATACACCACATGGAGATATTCAGACACCAGTGTTCATGCCAGTGGGAACACAAGCTACGGTTAAATCGATAACGCCAGAAGAATTGAAAGAAGAAATAAAAGCGGAAATTATTTTGTCAAATACGTATCATTTGTATTTGAGACCAGGTAGTAAGATTGTGAAAGAAGCGGGGGGATTACACCAATTTATGAATTGGGACAGACCTATTTTGACAGATAGTGGTGGCTTCCAAGTGTTTAGCTTGGGAGATTTAAGGACGATTTCAGAAGAAGGGGTTGCATTTAAGTCTCACTTAGATGGTAGCAAGCATTTCTTTTCTCCAGAATCTGTCATGGAGATACAAGAGGATTTGGGTGCTGATATTATCATGGCTTTTGATGAATGTGTGGAACATGGAGCTAGTTATGAATATACAAAGCAATCGATGGAAAGGACGACCAGGTGGGCAAAAAGATGTAAAGAGGCACATACAACAGTGGACAAGCAAGCCTTATTCGGTATCATTCAAGGTGGATTTTACAAAGATTTGAGGGAGAAAAGTGTACAAGATTTGATTGCTTTAGATTTGCCAGGATATGCGATTGGTGGAATTAGTGTAGGAGAAACCAAAGAGGAATTTTTAGATATTTTACAATATACAGCACCAATGATGCCAAAGCACAAGCCAAGATATTTAATGGGAGTAGGTACACCAGATTATTTGATAGAAGCGGCTATGGCAGGAATTGATATGTGTGATTGTGTGTTACCAACTCGAATTGCCAGAAATGGAACAGCTATGACATCACATGGTAAAGTAGTAGTGAGAAATGCCACTTATGAAAGAGATTGGGGACCATTGGATGCGGAATGTGATTGTTATACTTGTCAAAATTACACAAGAGCCTATATTAGACATTTGGTCAAAACCAATGAAATTTTAGGAGACCGATTATTGTCGATTCATAATTTAAGGTTCTTGACTAATTTAATGGAAAGGGTTAAAATAGAAATAG
>CAOKVW010000022.1 GCA_948472955.1 uncultured Clostridium sp.
TTCCCTTTAATGCAGCAATATACATTAAAAAGTCATAAGCTGTGAAATCTGGATAGTATCCAAAATCTTGTGGTAAGTATCCTAAAACTGCTCTATAGTCCTCTCCTAATTTTTTTATATCTTTTCCATTATATTTAATTTGACCAGAAGTTGGTTTTTGTATATCACATATCATTCTCATAAGTGTCGTCTTCCCTGCTCCATTTGCCCCAAGTAATCCGTAAACTCCCGGTTTTAGATTGATAGAAAATCTATCTACTGCAATTTTATTTTTATATTGTTTTGTTAGCCTATCTATTGCAAGTTCCATATATAATCATCCTCCTCTTCATAGAATGGATAAACAGCTTTTATAAAATAAAATACTGCTATACATAATAAACCTATCCATACTAAAATACTTGACGTTTCATATACACAAGGAAATTTTATATTAAGTATAAGTAAAACAATATTCATTAATAGAGTTACTGCTATATTGATTATTTCATTTGACTCATTTTTTGATAGTTTCATTACTCCAATATTAATAACATTTGTTATCATAAATGGTACTAAAAAATAGATAATCAACAAATAAATTTCATTCCCAAAATGAACAGCTGTTAAACTTGCAAATATTGTCATAATTAATAAATTTATAATCGTATTAACAATCAATTTCATCGAAATTAACTCTTTTAAATCCATCTTACAACTCATCTCAATTTCATACATATTATATCTAAAACTTTTTTCTAATTCCATTATTTGAAGAAAAGCTAATATTGGCATAACTAATGATAAAATTAATCTTGTTTTTTCAAAAAACATCGACTTTATCACAAATATCCCTATTAGTAATAATATAAATTGAATCAAAAAAGTTATTTTACTCATAAAAGGAATATATCTTTTTATCTTTTCAAAATAGCTCTCTTTTCCTATTATTTCTGTATTTGCTATTTCCATTTTTAATATTTCTATTGATTGCCTTTTTTTATTTTCATCTATAATTGGAAATTTTCTTTTGTTTAAAATTTCTCTCCACTTACCCATCAAAAAAACTCCTCCTTTCCTAAATACCTACTCATTTTTTCTAATCCCTGTTTTAGTCTTGATTTAATGGTAGGTATTTTCTCATCAAGTATTTTGGATATATCTTTAATTTTCAAATCCTCATAATATTTCAAAATGATTACTTCTTTTTGCTTTTCTGGTAGTCGATTTAAAGCTTGTACAACAATATCTTTTTCTTCTATTTTTTCTAGTTCATTAGAAATGTTTTGTTTATAATTCTGATTGCTATCCAATTCTTCTAAATTTATATTGTTTTTATAAAAGTAAGAATTACAAACATTTATCGCTATTGTAATTAAATAACTTTTAAATTTTCCTTTATCTTTATAATTTCCTATATATTTAATCAATTTCAAAAATGTTTCTTGTGTTAAATCATACGAAATTGAGGCATTTCCTGTTTTATAATAGCAAAATCTATAAATATCATCATAATATTTCTGAATTAGCAATTCTAATAATTCTTTTTCTCCGTGCTGTATATTATGAATTAGCTCTTCATCTTCCAAACGAAAAATACCTCCTTTTCCTTATAAACGCGTCTACATATAATATAACCTAAAATATCACAAAAAAGATTTAAAATTTTATTAAATTTTTCATCTTCTATAAATTATTATTTTTAGAGTAAAACAAAAAAAGCAGACAATTCTTTAAAATCATCTGCTTTTTCATTTATTTCCCTACCTTAATATCTCCACAATCACATTGTATTTTCAAGGTAACATCGGAATCTCGATTACTACCATTTATATTAGTTTTTCCTAAGTCTACCTGTGCCTCTATATAAATATCATTAATTTCACTGATTTGTACATTTCCTAAATCAGCTTTTATATCAGAATCTTCTTGAATGGAAAGTTTCGAAATGTCTACGTTTCCAGCATCAACAGCTATATCACATTGATTTTTTATTTCTTGTATTTTTACCTCTCCCATGTCACATTTTATCTTGGCATTTTTAATTTTATTCGCTTCTACATTTCCTGCATCACAATCAATATCTAATAATGCCACATTTTCTAAATTGCTAATCTCGCAATTTCCTAAATTATTTGTAATTTTAATTTCATTGGAATAACTAGAAGGTATGTATACAATCATGTCATTTTTGACATTTCCAAAACTAAAAAATGCAATTCTTTTTTGGGTTGTACCATCAATTGCTAATTTATCATGATTAAAATCAACTTTTATATCTTCTTCCTTTTCTCCATAAGCAATTACTTGAATTTTATCATTCGTTGCTTCCTTAATAATAACATTTCCCATATCTTGTTTTATTTCTATGTTTTTTACATCTTCTAATGGGAAATCTTTATCATAAATGACCTTGCTATTTCTCTCTCCGATATGAATTAAACTAATTTTTCCGCCACATAAATAGGTAACTAAAAATATAACCAAACAGAATATGATACTGGTCAATAAAATGATTGAAAAAATAATTGGTGTTTTATTACTCATCTTCTTCCTCCCCCTTTAGCATAAATATTAGTTTAACAACTTGACATATTAGACCATCAATAATAAAGATAATCCATGTGATATGCCATGCCATGGTTACAAAACTTACAATAAAATAAATGGCTACGCAAATAGAACCAATGATTCCATTGATTTGCTTGACCACTTTTTCTTGTTTTCTTTCTTCTTTTGTCTTTTCAAATTTTGGCATTGACATATAATTTCTAATAATTCTAGCTGTTGCCCAACCAATTAATAATAAAAATACAGAAGTTGCCACTACAGGATTGGCATGTTGAACTGGAATGGCTATCATAAGAAATGCGATAGCTGCAATATAAATGAAAATAGAACTACTGACTACTTTTGCCGATTTCTCTTTTACCTCTTGTTTGGTTAATACTTTCTCTTCGTTATTTTCTGTCTTTTGCTCCCCTTCTTGAGTTTCTTCTGGTTTTTTGCCTGTTAATAATTCTTCTACCCCTATTTCAAATAGCTCGCATAAAGGAACTATTTTGTCAAAATCTGGTGTACTTTGATTCGTTTCCCATTTAGAAACAGTTTGTCTGGTTACTTTTAATTTCTCTGCTACTTCATCTTGCGTTAAATTTTTGGATTTTCTTAGTTCAAATAATCTTTCTCCTAAGTCCATTTTATTTCCCCCTCTCTATGCCTAAAATTATACTTGTTTTTTTCGTTGCTTTCTATCAATTTGAGTTGGAACTTTGTCAACTAATTTTAACATTGTAGTATTTTCAAGGGTTTTGTAAAAATAATTCTATGCTTTCTTTTATTTTGTCTATCTCATAACCATAAGCCATACAAGTATTCCATCCCATTTTCTTAGCTGTTTTAATATTTTCTTCTGTATCTTCTATAAACAAAATATCTTTGGGGGACATTCCACATTCATTCTGTACTTTTTCATATATTCTTTGATTTGGTTTTCTTTCTCCCATTTCAAATGAGAGCCATACATAATCAAATTTATCTAAATTAATTTGAGCATTTATTCTTTCTTTATCTAATAACGTTAAATTAGAAAAAATACCAATTTTACATTTCTGTTTCGTTTTGTGTTCTAATTCAACTACATCTTTATAGAAATAAATCTTAGCATATTCTTTCCTATATATTTCAATAAATGCTCTAAAATTACAGGTTAAATCAAATTTATTTTTGATTCTTTTATACCAATCTTCAACATTTTCTATATCTTTATAGGTACCAATATTTCTTCCATTTTCATCGCAACTACATTCTTTCCATTTTTCAATTATTTCATTTTCTTTTATATTAGGATTCAATTTCTTTATTATATTAATTGTTACTTGATTGCAATTATATTCTCCTTCTCTATGACTTTCAACAATTCCTCCCCAATCAAAAATAACTATTTTATTTTCTTGATAAATCATTATTTCTAATTTTCTCCCTTCATTATGATTTTCATTCTAATTCAATTTAATTATCTGACCATCTTTTATATAACTTCCAAAATTCTTCTATTATTAAAATTCTCTTTCCATGCTCTATATTATGTGCAAAGTCAAACTATTATAAAATCTTGTTGAAATCTCTATAATTTTATTCATTTCTCATAATTCATTAATTTCATCTCCCCCTATAATTCACTAATTATTACTTTAATTAATTTTTTAGTTTATAAAAATTTAATATCATCAATATGATACTTTTATCCTAGTGCTACATCTAAAACCATCATAATGGAAAAACCAATTGCAACTCCTATTGTACCTATATTGGAATGTTCTCCTGATTGTGACTCTGGTATTAATTCCTCAACCACTACATAAATCATTGCTCCTGCCGCAAATGACAACAAATAAGGTAATATTGGAACTATTACACTGGTAAGTAACATGGTGAGAATTGCCCCTATTGGTTCTACGATTCCTGATAACGTACCATATAAAAATGCTTTTGTTTTTGATATGCCTTGACTTTTAAGTGGCATGGATATAATGGCTCCCTCTGGAAAGTTCTGAATGGCAATCCCGACAGCCAATGCTATGGTGCCTGCTATTGTTATGCCTGTGTTTCCAATCATCACTCCTGCAAAGGTTACTCCAACAGCCATTCCTTCTGGTATATTATGCAGTGTTACTGCTAACATCATCATGGTTGTTTTTTTTAGTTTTGATTTAACCCCTTCTGGTTTATCATTTTTTAAATGCAAATGCGGAATTACACTGTCTAAGGCTAATAAAAATACTACTCCCAATAAAAATCCTATAACAGCTGGAATCCACGCTACTTTCCCTTGTTCCTCTGCCATTTCTATTGATGGCATCATCAAAGACCAGATAGAAGCTGCTATCATAACTCCAGCAGCAAATCCTAATAGTAATTTTTCGATTCTATGATTGATTTTATTTCTCATAAAAAATACCATAGCTGAACCAAGCATGGTTCCTAAAAACGGAATAAATAATCCTATCCCTATTAATAACATGTTTTTCTCCTTTTATCCTATATTTTAATTAGTTTTGCCCTTTATTCTCCTAATAATTCATTCCACCATTTTTTCTCTTGCGAAAAAACATGTAAAACTTTGAATAGCATATAGCCAATTACCGCACCTAAAAGATTGGTTATCACATCATCAATGTCAGATGAACGCCCTATAAAAAACTGAAAAAATTCAATGCTAAAAGTTACAGCAAATGAAATTATTGCGGTTTGATATAATTTTCTTTTACTTTTAAATACAATTGGTATAAAAACTCCTAAAGGTATAAACAACATGATGTTTGGCACCTTTTCGACTACTACCTGTTGAAATCCATCTGTATTACTTATCCCATTAAAAGGTATTAAATTTAAAATATATCTTTCTGGTTGAAAGGTAATAGGCACAAACAAAATAGTAGCAAATACAATCAAGAATATAGAACAAATGAAACCAATATAACCTAATTGTCTGATAATACGAATTCCTTTTTTCTTTAGAAGAAATAAAATTGGCAAATATAAAATACTAATTATCACAATAAATAGGAACGCTAATGTCGTATAAGCTTCAATTCTATGCAAAGCACTCTCCCTCCTTTTTCCTCTTTTACTTGTTTATATGGTATCATATATCCCTATACAAATAAATGAGTTTAAGAGAATCTTAATATGTTTTTATGATTCAAAATTATCCTCTAATAATTTTAAAACTAATTTTCTATATTCATCATCAAAAGTAACAAAATCTTTTGAATAAAATAGTTTTTTAAAATCATCGTAGCATAACCATTTTACTTCTGAAACCTCTTCTTTTTGCAATTTTAATTTTGTTATATCTAAATCTAATTTTAATAAGTAAACTTGAGCTATTTCAAAAAATTCATCTGCAATATATTCACCTATAAATTTATAATCTGACCCTTGAGTGGTAATTCCTAATTCCTCATAGACCTCTCTAATAGCCCCTTGCATAGGACTTTCTCCCGAAATCACATGACCTGCACTTGACATATCCCATTTGTTAGCATGATTTTTCATATCATTACTTCTTTTTTGAACCAATATTTCATTTTTACTATTAATAATCCAAATCCAAACTGGTTTATGATAAAAACCAGCATTTTTACTATGGCATATTGATTCTTCTTTTGTACCAATATACTCTCCCTCTCGTGTATAAATATCAAAAATTTCTTCCATCTCTAATCCTTCCAATGGTTTATATTTCTATATTCTCTGATTTAAAATTACTGTAATATCTTGCTGAAATAGAATTAAATTTTAACACACAATAATCTGGATCTGTTACACCTTCTTTATAGTACATTGTGTCACCAACCTGCCATATCATTTCTTTTGATTCTTTATCTTCTAGAACTTCTACTGTTCCTTTAATCATTATTCCTCTAAAAAATCTCTTATCACAAAAATATATACAAGCCTTTGGATTATCCTTAAATGACTGTACTTTTAATGAAGATGTATTAGTAGAAAAATAAATTTCTTTTATTCCATTTCTCTTTCTAGGTTTCAACATTGCTTTTGTATTTGGAAATCCCTCTTTGTCAATAGAACTTATATAGCAAATACTTTGCTTATCTATCATATTTCCAATAGTTTTTTCTGCATCTCTCATAATTACTACTCCTTTCAATTTTCCAATATTATTACCATATCTATGTAAAAAATTATTTGTTCATTTCTCTTTCTTTTTTCTTGATTTTGGAATTGGTGTAACCTTCTCTAATTCTGTTACAATAGCTTTGCAAAACTCGATATTATCAATATCTAATATGTAATGTTCTTTCGCTCCTTTGTATGGATAACCCCTTTCTGCTTCTTTCATCATTGATTCTATGCAATCTAACTTTTTTACAAAAGGTATATTATCACAAACGATAATGACTGGCTTATCATTAACATATACCATAAATTCCCCAAACATCTTTTTATATCTTATTTCTCCAATGCCATTAATTTGTTCACATACATATTCTATATATTCATTTGTTGTTGCCATTTTTATCTCCTCCTTTTATGGTTCTCATCATATCATAAAATCGTAAATAACACAATGTGAATTTTGTTTCAAGTTTCGACTTTTTGCAAATGAGGGTGGTAATATATCATTTTTTTACACTTTGTGTGTCGCAACTTCCAGAATAAAATATACTAGTCTGTAAGTTGCTCCAATCTCACTTGCTTCGCTCATTTTGCTGTCCACTGTTAAAGCTTGCTTGTTACAGTGGCAGTATGCGTTAGCTGGTCGCTTACGCAGTGTTGCAAAAATGATATATTACCACCCTCATTTGCAAAAAGTCGAAACTTGAAAAATTTTGTGGACACTTTGGGACAGTCCCAAAGTGCCCATCCCAAAGTCTGCATTCTTATTCTAATACAATCTCTAATCCGCAATTTGTACTGGTATCCGAAAAAATAATTTCATTTCTTCTTTTTAAGGTCACTGTGATATTAGCAGAAATACTCTCAAATATATCTTTTTCCATTCTCCCTTTGACTGGTGCTGCCAGTCTAATTCCTTCATGGTTTTCTGTTTTTACATTTAATTCCTCAATCCCCTTTTTTAAAGTAATGTCTAATCCATTTTTATCTACCTCATATTTTACTATTTCCGCACAATGATAGGTAGTAAACTTAAATTCTTTGTCCTTTATCTTTAAAACGCAAATAATTCCTCTAAAATCAAAAAGTTTTAAAGGAACATCTGCAATTGAAATCATGAAGCTAGCATTTGTCTTTTTAAACTGGTTTCCCTGACACCAAATATAAGATTTAGGAAAAGAGCAACCCCAGTCTTTTTCTATATATCCTACATCATTTTCAAAATCTATTTTATGGTTATTGACTTGCATAAAGCCTTCCACCTTATTTTGCATACTAAGAATCGCATGATTGCACTCCATAAATGAGAAATACGAAAAAGGTCCCATGATATTAGGTTGTATAAAATTAGTATGAATATTTTTACTGTTAGAATATTGGATGTCACCACTAATTTTAAGATTTTGGGTTTCCTCTTGTATAGCAATGTGAATTCCTTGTTTCGAAAAGGTATTATTTCCTATTCTGACAGAAAAAGGAGTTGCCTTAAATTCACAGTCTTCTATATCATAATTAATATAATAAGAAGATTGATTCGTTATTATTTGTATAAATGCTTTTTTCGTTTTATCGTTTATATGAATGCCTGGAATGAAAGAAATTCCTTCTTGATGATTGGTATTTTTGAAATACCAACCTTCAAAATACTCTTTATTGGTATTTAAATATTTTTCTCCCTGAAATAGTTCAGGATTTTGTATTAAAAATAATGGTTTCATGTTACTATTGTGTTCAAAATATGGATTACTATTCTTTTTTCATGGACTCATTTAACTTTTGTGTCATTTTCACTCCCACTTTATAATTAACCAAATACATTAATACAAAAATTAGAGTATAACCGATATAAAAATATTTTGGCATATTACCATACATTGTAAGCACATCCCAAAATCTATAGGTCCAGCTATACATGTAAATAGGCGGAACGATTAGCATAACACCAAAATATCCAATTGCAATTTTAAAAATAGGGTTCATTTTCTTAATCGTAATTATTGTATAGGCAATTGCTACCGCTATTCCAGACAAAATAGATAAGGTAACATATTGATGTACCACCTCATTCATTTCTCTTTGTATATAACTCCATACAGAAAATCCTAAGGGGTCATAATATTCTGCTAAAGAATGGGTTCCCTCCTCATAGGTACCATTCTGAACTCTCTGAAGGTCATCTTCCATTAATTGTGCAAACTGACCAACACTGTCTCCTAATTGCTGAATTTTATCACGATTTAGTTGTAACAATAATTCGTCACTATTTACAAACATTTGATTTTCATCACACCAACTGTAAAAAGCTGGTATTGTCAGTACTAAGTAAATAACAACAGTTGAAACTACCAGTACCAATAATATTTTTAATAATTTCTTTCCCACAACTTTCATTTCAAATTCCCCCTTTCTCTCAATAATTTCATAATTTGTCCCACTCTTCTTTTGGAAACCCTCTCTTGTGTACCATCCTTTAGCCTTACCAAAATAGTTCCTAATACACTAGTATCAAAGCACTCCACTTGATTGATATGAATTAGACAAGAATTAGAAATTCTTATAAAGTCTTTTCCCCTTAAGCTATCCTCTAATTCATATAACTTTTGTTTTATTTTATAGGTTCCTTCTTTTACTCTTACATAATTATACTTATCTTTACTAAAAAAACAAATTACTCTTTCCAAATCAATAAAATATATCTTATTGTTTTCACTTGCCATAATTTGATTCGGCATTTCATTTATATGAGAAACATATTGAAGCAAATTTTGTATTTCCTTTGTTAACTCTGGTGCATTAATTGTAATAGAGGTCTCTTTAAACTCACTTGATATATTTGTATTTATTTTCATCTCCATACCCTTTCACTCCTTATCTTAATTATAACATATATGAAAAATATGTCAGCATTTTATTCACTATTTTGGATAACCGTATCTATTGATACGATAAATGTGTCTTTGGGGGTGTGTTTTGGTATCTTCTGGGACAGGCACCATGATACCCCTTTTGGCTACTTTTGGGACAGGTTTGGTTCTGTTCTAAACTCGCCAATAGTCACACCAAATTAAATAAAAAGCAGGAAAATTTGTTTATTTTTCCTACTTTCTATCTTTTATTTTCGATTGTTTGAATAACTCCATCAGCAATTGCTTTGGCATATTCTTTTTTATGAGAATCTAATAATTGGTTATCCCTTTCATCGGTTATAAATCCTAATTCAATTAGACAACTAGGCATATTGGTATTTTTTAAGACATAGTAATCTGAATTTTCGCCATTTATGGTACCATATTTAACTCCTCTATTTTTTTGAATTTCCGTATTTTGTAGTTTTTCTAAGATAGTATTGGCAAGGTTAGTGTCTTCTTCTCTTTTGCTACTATTACACCATATTTCGATTCCATTTCCTGTTTTGGCACTATTTCTATGGATAGATACAAAAAAATCTGCTTTTTTGTTGTTGGCTATTTTACATCTTTCTTCTAAGCTAACTGATTTATCTTTCTTTCGTGTCATAATTACTTTTACATTTTGCTTTTTTAAATATTTTTTTACTAATTTTGCTATTTCGAAAGTATCGTCTTTTTCATATCTTTTATCCAAAATTGCCCCTACATCGTCTCCTCCATGACCTGCATCGATACATACTACTATTTTATGATTGCTTTTTATGATTAAAATTACGATAACCAGTATTACTAATAATGCCACTATTAATAAAATTTTCACAGATTTCTTCATACTATTTTATCCTTATCTTGATTGGTTTTGGAAACTTGATATTCTTTTAAAAGTCCTTTATATATTTCTTGCAATCCTTCTATTTTCTTAAAATCCTCTGGTTTTACTGCCTCTGGTAATTTTGTATCTATTTTCGCCTGTTCTAATACATATTTCACAAAGTCAGCACAATAAAATGATTTCTCCTTTTTTATTCTTTTATGAAATCCGACTGCAAATAATCCCAATATATTAAAAGTATATTCTTTTTTCTTTTGTTCTATCTGCTTTATCTTATTTTTTATGTCTTCATATTGCTCATCTGTTATTGCCAAAGAAAAAATTTTCGTTCTTGTTCGATAAAATCTTTTAAAAGTCCCTTTGTCTATATATTCATGCACAAATCCACCCCAAAAAGGATTGTATGGATTTAATCTTCCAAAACTATACATTTCTTTTAATTCAATGTCTAGTGCAATAGAGGCATGGGAAAATTCATCTTTGGTATATTTTTTTATAATTTGTGATAATACAGTACCTGTATGTGTCAATACAATATATATTTTTCTCATACTTTTACTTCCTTCCTACCATCATTTTATTATCTTAATTGCCTTTTTTGCTATTTTATCTTTATCCAATTTATTAAAAATGAATATAACAATTGCTATCAATGCAAATATTGCTATATATAAAAGAACTCCTCTTTCCCAATTTCCAACCACAAGATTTTCTCCTGCTAAAGTTGAGGTAATCACAGACGGAAATCTCGCAAAAGTTGATATTAGAATAAACCTGATTGGTTTGATTGGCAATAGCCCTGCTATATAAACTAAAAAATCCTTTGGCGTTCCTGGTATTAAAAATAATATCAACATAATCATTTCTATTTTTTTGGGATTTTGAAATAATTTACTATTTTCGATTTTTGCTATTTTCTTCTCATCACAAAAATCACACACAAATTTTCTTCCAAATTTTCTAACTGACAAATATATTATGGTTGATATCATGCATGCTGATACCATAATAAATACGGTTCCCCATACGCTACCATAGCACATACCTGCTAAGATTTCGATTGGCTCTCCTGGTACAATAATTAAAAATATTTGTGCCACTTGAAGCCCAAATAAGGATAGCAATCCCCATATTCCCGAGTTTTCTACTTTTTCTTTAAATGCTACTTGTCCTTCTAAGGTGGCTAAATTTTTCATGACGGGAAATAAATATATCATTAATCCTACCAATATTGCTAATACTACTATTGTTAAAATAATCTTGAATATTTTTACTTTGTTTTTTCTGCTCATAAAATCCCTTTCTTTTTTATATGGTATCTATTTTTATGCTATCATAAAGAAAATCAATTATCAATATAAGACTTGCAAACTTAATAAAATTTTAATATATCTTTTATGACTTCTCCTGCTATGATTAGTCCAGCAACGGATGGTACAAATGATATACTTGCTGGTGTATTGGCATTTGCTTGGTTTCGTTTGATTGGTTCCTCTTTAGAATACACTACTTTCAAATTTTTAATACCTCTTGCCTTTAATTCTTTTCTCATCACTTTTGCCAAAGGACATACACTGGTTTCATAAATATCTGCCACTTCAAATTGAGTCGCATCTAATTTGTTTCCTGTTCCCATACAAGATATCATTGGTATATTTTGTTGCTTCGCTCTCATAACTAATTCAATTTTGGCAGTTACCGTATCTACTGCATCTACTAGGTAATCAACCGTACCATCTAAAATTCCATTGCTGTTTGGCATGAAAAATTCTTGATGTATCTCTACTTTGGCATTTGGATTAATCTCTAAAATTCTTTCTTTGGCTACCTCTACTTTTGCTCTTCCTATTGTTTTTTTAGTTGCTATGATTTGTCGATTCAAATTAGTTATATCTACTATATCTTTGTCCACTAATATAAATTTGCCTATTCCTGCTCTTGCTAATGCTTCTACGACATAAGAACCAACTCCTCCTATGCCAAATATGGCTACTTTCGCCTTTTGTAGTTTTTCGATTCCTTCTTTTCCAATTAATGCTTCTGTTCTTGTAAATTGATTTAACATTATTTTTCACCTTATTTCTTGGGACATGGGGACGTAGATAATGTCCCTTATACTTAAAATTACTAACTGAATGTATAATCTATTATTTTTATAACACCGCGTAAGTGACCAAACGAGTGAAACGAGTGCGATTGGAGCAACCTACCATGTTTAAAAATCTGGAGGTTGCGACACACAAGGTGTAAAAAATAATAGATTATACATTAGTTTATCCCATTATTTATAATTGGGACATTATCTACGTCCCCATGTCCCATTCCATTTTTTGAGTATTTTATCACAAATTTCAACATTTCTCAACCATTGTGACATTGAAAAGCTTGTTTCATGCTCACACAGCTAAACACATCTTCAAAATCAGCCAAAAATATGTCTTATATACATATTTTTCTATTTTTCGTACATACTAATAAAGGAATCAAAAAACTGGTAAGTTTTTACCAAGAATAGGAGTGTTTTATGGAAAATCAAAATCAAAATTTAAACATTTTAGATGAAGTGAATAAAGGTGCTACGATGGGAATGGATGCTATTTCATATGTAGCTGAAAAAGTTACTGATAATGATTTTAAAGATGTTTTAGATACAGAATACAGCAAATACAAAAAAATTTCTCAAAGAGTCAATGATTTGTATTCTGATTATAGTATGAAAGAACCTCATGAGACAAATGCTATGAATAAAATGATGACTTGGTATGGCATACAAATGAAGACTATGACAGATAGCACTACCTCTAAATTGTCCGAGTTATTAATGCAAGGTACCAATATGGGAATTATTGAAGGTAGACGATTAATCAATCAAAATGATGATGTGGCTCCAGATGTGAAAAATATCTTGAACGATTTTGTGGTTATGCAAGAAGATAGTGTAGAAACTTTGAAAAAATATTTGTAAACTAGAATTCTTGGCGAGTTTGGGACAGACCCAAATTCGCCATACTTTTATTCCATTCCAGTCACTTCAAATCCCACATTTGCTATTATTTCTTTTATTTTGCCATCCTCTATTTCTTTTTGTGATGTAATGACTGCTTTTTTCTCCTCTAAACTGACCTCCACTTTGGTAACGCCTTCTAATTCGCCCAAAGCCTTTTCTACTGTCATTTTGCAATGATTACATTGCATTCCTTCAATAGCAATTGTCTTTACGATTTCATTCATAAAACCTTCCTCCTTTCTATTATTTCTATGATTTAATTTGAATTTTCTTAATCTTAAAGCATTCGTAACAACACAAACTGAACTCAAACTCATGGCTGCTGCCCCTATCATAGGATTTAATTTCAATCCAAAAATCGGATAAAAAGCCCCACATGCAATTGGTATTCCGATTGTGTTATAGAAAAATGCCCAAAACAAATTCATTTTTATATTTCCAATGACAGAATTACTCAAAGCAATTGCTGTCACACTATCTAGTAAATTGTCTTTCATTAAAACAATATCAGCTGATTCTATGGCTATGTCAGTTCCAGAACCAATCGCTATCCCAACATCTGCTTTTACCAATGCTGGACTATCATTCATGCCATCCCCTACAAAAGCTACTTTTTTTCCTTGTTTTTGTAGCGTATCTATTTCTTTCTGTTTATCTTGTGGTAGAACTTCTGAAACCACTTTATCTATGCCAAGTTCCTTACCGATTGTTTCTGCTACCATTTTATTGTCTCCTGTCAGCATAACAACCTCTAATTTTTTCTCTTTTAATTCTTCAATCGCTTGATAGCTAGTAGGTTTTATGGTATCTGCTACTGCTACCATACCAATTACCTTGTTTTGATTGGCAAAATACAAAACGGTTTTTCCTTGTTTTAATAATTGCTCACTTTGTGAAATTACTTTATTGATATCTATATTATTTTCCTTCATAAATGCTAAATTTCCGCCAAAGTAATTTTCTCCTTCTATATTTCCTTTTACTCCTCTACCAGAAACAGCAACAAACTCTTTTATTTCGGATAATTCAATTGATTGTTCTTTTGCTTTTTGCAAAATGGCTTCTGCTAAGGGATGTTCTGAATTTTTTTCTAAACTCCCTGCTATTTTCAACAATTCTTGTTCTTTTAATGTGGTTATGATGTCAGTAACTTTTGGCTTTCCTTCTGTAATGGTTCCTGTTTTATCCAAAACAACGGTATCTACTAAATGCAACAATTCTAAGCTTTCCGCTGACTTAATCAAAATACCATTTTCGGCTCCTTTTCCTGTTCCTACCATAATGGCTACTGGTGTTGCTAAACCTAACGCACAGGGACACGATATTACCAAAACGGCAATTCCCATTGTTAAAGCAAATGCAAAGCTTTGTCCGACTATTAACCAAATGATAACGGTAAGAACTGCAATTGCAATGACGGTTGGTACAAAGATAGCACTTACTTTGTCTGCTATTTTTGCTATTGGTGCTTTGGAATTACTAGCTTCTTCTACTAATTTTATAATTTGCGAAAGTGTGGTATTGTCTCCTACTTTCATAGCTTTCATTTTAAAATATCCAGTTTTATTGATGGTTCCAGAAACCACGTTGTCTCCTTCTGTTTTTTCTACTGGTATGCTTTCTCCTGTTATACTGGATTGGTCAACTGATGAGGTTCCTTCTATTACAATGCCATCTACTGGAATACCTCCTCCTGGTCGAATGACTAGAATGTCCCCTACTACAATTTCTTCTAAATCTATTTCAATTTCTTTATTGTCTCTAATAACGGTTGCTGTTTTCGGTGCTAAATCCATTAATTTACGAATGGCATCACTTGTTTTTCCTTTTGATTTTGTTTCTAAATATTTTCCCAAGGTTATTAACGTAAGAATCGTTCCTGCTGATTCAAAATAAAGGTCCATTCTATATCTTTCCACTAATTCCATTTGATGATGCCCCAATCCATATCCAATCATATAGATGGCAAAGATTCCATACACAGTTGCCGCTCCACTACCAATGGCTATCAAGGAGTCCATGTTAGGGCTTCCTTTGAATAGTCTTTTGAACCCAACGATAAAATAATTTCTATTGACATATAAAATGGGAAGCAATAATAAAAATTGGGTTAGTCCAAAGTTAATGGCATTTTCTGCTCCATGAAACACCTTAGTTATCATAGATGGCACTGGTATTCCAAACCCTTGTTGGAACATATGATACATAGCAATATACATGAGTGGAACCAAAAAACATATTGAAATAATTAGTCTTTTTTTCATGTTTGTAATAAGTTCTGTTTTGTCGTCTGCTTTTTCTTGTTTTTTCTTGCGTTGTTTTGGCATTTCACAGGTTGCTCCATAACCAGCATAGATGACTGCTTGTATGATTGTTTTATCATCTAGGATTGTTTCGTCATAATTGACAGTCATGTTGTTGGATAATAGGTTGACATTGACATTTTGTATGCCTTCTAGCTTGCTGACTGCTTTTTCTACATGTGAGGAACAACTGCTACATGTCATTCCTTGTATAGCAAATTTTGCTTTTTTCATGGTGATTTTTCTCCTTTTTATTTTTCTTAATGGATATTTTCTCCTAGTTTTATTCCCTTTGTTTCTATTATACTAAATTTTCCATCCTTATAATCTACTGTTGTAATTGCCACATCATCAATTTTTTCTATCTTTTTACTTATATCTAATATGTTTTTAAAAATACTTTTATGTACATTTCCATGCGTTACTATCGCTATTGTGTTTAATCCTTTACTTTCTTTTATAATAGAATGAATCGCTTCTTTTACTCTATTATCAAATTCTTTGATATCTTCTCCTCCTAAAAATGTCTTACCAAAATAATAACCTGTATTTTTATATTCTTCTTTTTGAAATACATAAGGGAATATATTTTTAGCAAGTTCTTTATTCACTCCGGATAAAATACCATAGGAATTTAATTCCCTTATATCGTCTATAACCTTCAACTCTACTTTTACATTTTCATTCAGTATCTGTGCTGTTTGATAAGCTCTTTTATAGGGACTTGTATATATTTTTTGTATTCCACAATTTTCTAAATATTTCCTATTTTCTTTAACTTTACTTTTTCCATCTTCTGTTAAATCAAAATCAGCAATTCCTCCATAACAATTTTCAATATCATCAACGGACTCACTATGTCTTACTAAATAAATTTTCATATGATAAATTAATTCCTTTCTCTCATATCTATTGTTTCCATTTTACCTTAAATCTTACAATTTATCAACCTATTGTTATCCTAATTTAAAAGGTTCTACTTTTGGAGAAGGAATTATTGTATAATTCTTAGTATTCCTTTGGTATTTGAACATGAATTTTTTTATTTCCCGCATTGTATTTAATGGAAGGAGGGTGACAAATTGTCCCCACCTTTCTGCAAGCGTTGGATTTCTTTTTTTCATTTTCTTTATATAATCTTTTGTATTTGCCGATTCAGTCAATGCATATACCACTTCCTTATTTTTTTGCCATTATATAACATTTTCTACACTTTGTCAAACGTTCGTTCTGTTTTTCAGCATAAAAAACTAAATTTGGAAATACTTAAAATAAGTAAATTCAAAGGAAATTTTTCTTTTGTTAAACAACAAAGTAGAGATTTAAGCCAAAATGACTTATTCTGTACCGATGATAGTATGTTAGGCAAAAAAGTACATATATGAACAGAAAACTATTGATATTTTAATAAAAAAGATGATTTTGAGAATCGCCTTTTTTTAATGTGAATTCTATAATTTTAATAAAATTCTTATGAATTTTTTTTAATTCATTAACTTTTTATCAAAAAATTAATCAGAAAAGTTTTTAAAAATTGTTTTTTAAGCAATTCAAAATCATAAATGTTAAAAATAAATCTAAGAAAAAATTAGACATATAATGGGATACTTTTTAATTGAAATTTGTTACTTTTTGTCGAAAAATGCGATGACTTTTCGACATTTTTTTGCTTGTACTACTTGATTTCCTAAAGAATCGTGATAAAATAATACTTATGTTGCGTTTTGCAACATGAGTACTATTTTATATACTGAATCTATAAAACTATGAGCGTAGGTTAAGTATGACATAGGGCATTAATGAATGGAGGTCATTATCATGAAAAAAATTAAACGGTTGCTCGCAGTATGCTTAAGTTTATGTTTGCTGACATGTTCTTCAGTGTCAACATTGGCTTCAGCACAGGAAAACGATGTTTCAAGTAAGAATGATGGAGTTAAAATACTTTATCAGGATGAAAATGTTTTACTCTATCAATCTAAGGAAGATAGTTCTTCTATCAGCCAAGTAGTTGCAAGAGAAAGTAACTATGGTAACAAATGGATAAACAGAACCAGCTATGGTCAATCTTTCAACGTTTACTGTACTCTCACAGGTTCAAGAGGTGTGACTTGGAAAGTTGAGTCGTCATCTAATAGTTCCTATGCACAAATTTATATGACAAACCCATTAGGACTAACGATTTTACAAACAAAGAAGGTTAAACCTTCTGATGGAGATGTGCATTTGCAGTTAAAAAACGCAGTTACTGGTAATTATACTGTCCATTTTGATGGGTATACAACTGTTGGTATGAGAGTGATGTGTTGGATATATTGATTAAGTTCTATTAAATATCTTTTTGTAACTATTAATTAACTTATAATCAAATTAATGTCCTATGCAAGAAAGGTCTGATTCATCAGACCTTTCTTAATTTCTATTATAAATTTATTTTAGTTTTAATGTTGGATAGTATATTGTGATATATCTGGTTCTTTAATATCATCATCAGTAACACTATCGAACTCATAATAAAATTCTATAATTGGGTCAGAAATACCTTGTTCAGTCTTAGTTGTTGCTGATGTAGTTCTAATTGGAAGTCCAGTTTCTTCATCAATATAAATGCCAGAACCTACTTCACTAATACCCATCATGTCAGTTTCCAAGCTAGAAAAATAATAACAATCTCTTCCATTACATTTTGCTTTATTTATAGATGAAAACACAGTATTTTTTATAAGTTTCCATATAGTTGTAGAATAATGACTGTACGATTCGCTTACTTTCATTGGTAGTAACATTGCTGAATTTCCATCTAATATAGCTATTTTTTCATTATTTAATTCAGTGTAAAGTTTTGTTGTGTTGTTATCCAAATATTCGATTAATTTACTATTATGCTCATTATTTTGACTATCATAATAAGTTTGAATATTTTTTTGTTTTTGTCCTTTTTTATAAGTTTCAGTTATTAAAATTGTAGTTCCTTCATACTGTGATAATCTTGCATAATAATTATCCCTATTTATATTTTTATTTGCTTTTTCTGAAAGTGTAGTTAAGAGTAGAGTTTTTCTTCCAATAACTATAATAAAAATTAGTACGATAATTAATAGCATTGATTTTAAAGTTTTCATTTTTTTATTATATTTTTTTAAATAATTAACCTGCTTTTTATTAATTTTATTTGTGTCTATGTTTATATCTTTTTGTAGTTTTTCAAGAATACTATTGCATTCTTCGCATTCTTTTAAATGTTCTTCAATAAATGAATTTGTTTCCTCTTTTGTTAATTTTTCAATGTAATTTGGTAATAAATCTTGAATAATTTTACAATTTTTTTTCTCTTTCACACTAATCACCTTCCTTCAATTGTTTTTTCCCTCTATAAAATGTTACTCTAGCCCATGTTTCTGTCTTATTTAAAATAGTTCCTATCTCTTTAAAACTTAACTCGCCAGTTATACGTAAATAAATTACTTCTCTTGTTATTATATCTAAATTTTGCATTTTTTTATATAATGAAATTTTTTCATCATTGAAAATAACTTGTTCTTCTAAATTATTTATTGCTTGTAAATCAAGTAAGTCTTTTTCTTTTGCATTTATAATTTTTTTGTTTTTTCTACATTCGTCAAACCAGAGTCTTTTAGCAATTTGACAGAGCCATACTGATATTTTACAATCTCCTCTATATGTATTAATTTTTTTAACGGCTCTATAAAAAGTTTCTTGAGTTAGTTCTTCAGAGATATTATTATTATGAGTTAAACAGAATAAGTACTTATTTACTATTTCAAAATATTCTTGATATATTTTTCCAATATCCTGCATAACTTTTGTCCTCCTTTGCATATATGACGTATGAAATTAATTTTCGTTACAAAATTTATTTAATTTTTATATTTAAGTAATATTTATTTTGCTATTATATCTAACAATAAAATACTTGTTTTATTGATTATATCACACCGTTGTGCAAACTGTATAAAGAAATAATGTGCTTTTATTGCATTATAATTCTTTGAATAGATATGCTCTATATCAAATGTTCCGTTCTTCTGCATATTAAAGCCTTCGTTCTCTATTTTCCATCTTTATAAATATTCACCATATCTTTCAAACTCATCTTAGTTCCATAATTCAAAATAGCACTCGAATAAATCTTAATCGCAATTTGAGCAATCACTAATATGGTAACCAGCAAAATAGCAATCGAAACAATCACATCTGTCGTACTTGCCAATCCCATCATAATGCGAAAAGGCATACAAAATGGTGATGAAATTGGGAACAAAGAAGCAAATACATTCAAGCTACTTGTTGGATTCATCATCGTAAAATAAGATAGATAAAATCCTACGACAGCTAAAATAGCCACTGGTCCATTAGCTGACTGTATATCTTCTGGTTTGCTTACGGTTGAACCTGTTAAGGCATATAGTAAAGCATACGTAAAATATCCCAATATAAAATAAATAATCGTTATGATAGCCAAATACACTGTCATATTAGACATATCTAATGCCATATTTAGCAATTCTGGGTCAAGAAATGATTTTGCACTTATTAAGGCAGTCGCTACAATCACTATCATTTGTAACAAGCCAACGACTCCAATTCCTATGGTTTTTCCCAATACAATCGTTCTTGGCGTTGTTGATGTAACTAATGTTTCCATGATTTTTGATGTCTTTTCTGTTGTAATGGAACTAGAAACTTGGTAAGCACAAAAATAAATCGCATAGAATAATACAATTGACATTAGCATCATAACAAATATATTTCCTTTTGCTTCTTCTTCCTCTGTCTGTTCCAAATTAAATTCAAAATCAGGTGTGATAGATTGTAATTGCTCTGGTGTTAAGCCCAATTTACTGATTTGCAGATTGGTATATAGTGTGTTAATACCATTAACAATTTCTTCTGGTACCTTTTCCATCATCGTTGTGTTTTCTACGATATATCGAATTTTTACATGGTTTTCTTGTTTTTCAATTACAATGGCAGAACCAATTTCTTCCTCTTCTATTTTCTTCTTAATTTCTTCATAAGTATTTTGTGCTATTTCAATTTCATACCCTAAATCTACATTTTTTAATTGTTCTAAACTACCTTCAAAAATATTTTGTTCATCTACTATCAAAAGTTTGTCTTCAGTGTCTTCTCCTTTGATTGATTTTATAATATTGGGTACATTAAAACCAATTACGATTAATGCTAATATAATTAAAGTTGAAATGACAAAAGATTTTCTTTTTACCATATCTTTTATCGTAAATTTCATGACTGTTACAATATCTTTCATTTTTCTTTCCCTTTCTTCACTAATTTTTATACATGATACTAAATTGAGATATTATCTATTATTTTTAAAATTATCCCACTTTTTCTATAAAAATATCATTCAAAGTCGGCTTCATAATCTCAAACTTATCCACCTTAATTCCCTTTGACACTAACTGATTTAAAAGTTCGTGTGCTTTTTCTACATTCTTAATTTTAATGGTATATTGATTATTTTTCTCATTTTCAATCTCCAACTCTTTGAACTCTTTTATATAAGCATC
Source organism: uncultured Clostridium sp. (assembly GCA_948472955.1). Classification (GTDB taxonomy): domain Bacteria; phylum Bacillota; class Clostridia; order TANB77; family CAG-508; genus CAG-269. Next base: position 21,231 of record CAOKVW010000022.1, read on the forward strand.
AATTTTTTGGTCTACATCTATCTCCACTCGATTGGCTGGATAGGTTTCTTTTATGTCTTTTAAATTTCCTTGTAATACGGTTTTCCCTTTGTTCAAAATTAGAATGTCACTACAAAACTCTTCAATGGTAGCCATTTGATGAGCTGACATGATGACATATTTTCCTTTTTTTACTAAGTCTATGATGATATTTTTTAATATTTCGGTATTGACTGGGTCTAACCCACTAAATGGTTCATCTAACACCACAAGTTCTGGATTATGGATAACGGCTGTCATAAATTGTATTTTTTGCTGATTTCCTTTGGAAAGCTTTTCAGCTGGCATCATGAGATATTCTTCTACTTTTAATTCTTTTGCCCATTTCTCGATTGCTTCTTTTGCCTCTTGTTGCTTCATTCCTTTTAATTCAGCAAAATACATTAATTGGTCCCATATTTTTACTTTGGGATACACTCCCCTTTCTTCTGGTAAATAGCCAAAATTGACACTTTTTCTGTCGACCGCTTTTCCATTCCAAGTAATTTCTCCTTCGTCTTTTTTGATAATACCTAATATCATTCTGATCGTTGTTGTTTTTCCTGCTCCATTGGTTCCCAATAATCCATAGACACCGGGTTTGTCTAATTCGAATGATATATTGTCTACTGCTTTTTTTCCTACAAATGTTTTGGATACATTTTTTAATCGTAATCCCATTTTGTATCTCCTTTCTTATCTTTGTTTTGATTGATTTTATCCTATCATAAAAAGAAGCAATTATCAATATAAATTGCTTTTTTTATGTTTATTTTTGTTATATGAATACTACAAAAACTTTTCTATATAAAAGGCTAATAAAATAGCCTATAAAAAATAATATTAAAAATATACGAACTTTTGTTTACTTATTACTATGAATGTGTTATACTTTAAAAAGAGGTGAGATTATGAACGATGAAATTTACAATAATATTGAAGAAACAAAAGAATTATTAAACAGAATCAATACTTCTGACGCTATTCAATTTTCCAAATGGACTAAAGAAAAAGTAAATTTAAGATATAATGGAAAACTTCCTATATTTCCAATATATAATAATTTTATTTACTGGTGTAATCTTGGAATAAATATTGGA
>CAOKVW010000023.1 GCA_948472955.1 uncultured Clostridium sp.
TGTCTCCTGTTAGTGTTGCTATACCTACTGCTGCTAGTATCATTAATACGATGATAGTTACTACTAATGCGATTAGTGTGATTCCTTTTTCTTGGTTTGGTGTTTGTTTCATTTTCTTTTCCCCCATTTAATATGATTTTTTAGGCTTTATCACGGTTTTATCGATAAACCTTCTGTCTTCTTGTCATAATTTATGTCATTTTATTATATACTGTCGTTTTTTTATTTATATCATATTAAATATCTTTTGTCTAGCTTTTAGCAAAAAAATGTAACACTTTTTATGTTACATTTTTATAATCCGGGACATAATCTTCAATTTTCTTCTTTGATGAATTAATACATAAGCAAGTGTCAATTGTGCCAACATAAAAAAGGCTGACAATCCAAACATATAGCGTAATCCCAAGGCATACATAATACCACACAAAAAAGTACCTATCGCTTCACCCAAAGAACCAATCATATATCTTAAATTGGTAAAAGCCAATTGTTTATCCAACTCTATACTATTAATATAGAGAGCATCTGTAACATTCTCATACGCTGTAGAAATCAACAATGACCACGACATCGCAAGTATTATCACAATTATATAATTGGATAAGAAGGCGAAAGTATATCCAATAAATCAAATTCCAAACTTTATCGTTATGGTTATGGAATCATTTTTAGGAGTAAAAAATTTAAGAGCTAGGATGCCAATCAAATCAGCCAACAATCCTATCACCAAAAAATATTGGGTTGCTGCACTATCTGAAAAATTTAGATAATTGGTCAAAGTAAGCATTTTCAATCCTAATGCAGTAGAATAAGCAATTTGTCCTATTAAATAATAGATTATATAAGTTGTCCTAAATCGATTCGTAAAAATATACTTAAATATATTGTCTTTTGATGGCTTCGTTTCAACACTTTCTACCTTAACCTTCACTAAAATAAGTAACGAAATGATAGAAAATACAATGGAAATAAACAAACACACATTATAATTAAACACAATTCCCAAGATTGTTTTTCCAATGATAAATCCACCCACTAAAACACCTAAATCTCGACCAGTATATTCTACTAATTTTCTTTTACTATATAAAGTATTACTCTTTTTTATCGTAACAATTAATGGATAAATACTAATAATTATCAATCTTTCTATGATAATATCCGAAATGATGGACAGATTGATAAATGAACTCAAGCTCGTATGATTGATAAAAAATAGTATTACTAAATTGATTACTTTAAGAAATAAAGCAATCGTTATGAAATTTTTTATTTTATCTAGTTTTATGTATTTTAAAAAAATTAATATGCCAATGACACAAAATAAAGTTCCAAAACTTATAATTTGACTTATTTCAGTAGGATTAAGTCCATTATCTTGCATCCATAATTGCCTAAAATTGTTCCATAATCCAATTGATATACTAAATAATAATAGTATGATTAATATCTTATTTTCTGTTTTACTCCATATCTTACTCATATTTTACTCCTCTTGGGACATGGGGACGTAGATTATGTCCCTGAATACTTAAAACTGCTAACTTAATGTGTTATTTATTATTTTTGCAACACCGCGTAAGCGACTAAACGAGCGATAGCGAGTGCGATTGGAGCAACCTACCATCTTAAAAATCTGAAGGTTGCGACACACAAGGTGTAAAAAAATAATAAATAACACATTAAGTTGAGACATTGTTTATGGTAGGGACATAATCTACGTCCCCATGTCCTATATTTCTATTTCTTTTGCTAGAAAAGTAGAATAAATAAACACATGACTCACCTTTTTCTGTAAAGCTTCTTCTAAAGCCCTTTGATACAATTCTAGCTGTTTTTTATACTTATTTACCAACTCTTGTTCTGTTGGAACAAAATCCGTTTTATAATCCACCAAAATCAATTCATCTTGTGCATTCACATAGTATAAATCAATGATTCCCTGTACCAATATATTTTCTGGCACATCCTCCTCATATATTTCTTTTGCTGGTAGGGTTATATAAAATGGTTTTTCTCTCTGGATTTCTTTGGCTTGTTTCATCTCTTTCCAAATGTTTGATTGCGTAAATTTTAAAACAGCTGTGACATTTATGTTGTCAGCCTCTTTTGAGGTGATAATTTCTTTGGATACCATGTCATTTATGAATTCTTTTACCGTTTCTAACGTATATTCTGTTTTCTCATCTAATTTTTGCATACATAAATGTAATAGTGTCCCCTTTTGTGCTCCCGTCAGTTTCAGTTCTTCATCTTGCTTGGTAAATTTAGGAGAAGGAAAACTAATTTCTATTGTTTCTTGTTCTTGTTGTTTCAATTTGGTAACCGATGATTTCGTTGGGATTTTAGTTGATAATTCATAAGCATAAGTATCTTGTAACATACTTTCTATTTCTGCTATTTGTTGTTCCTCTATTTTGTGTTCCTCTAATATTTCCAACAAATTAACATCTTGTTCTTCTTTTTTTTCGCAACCATCCAATACCTCTTTTTTGGTATAAGTTTTTAGTTCTGCAATTGTTTCCATTTGCTTTGGTTGATAGAAATAAACTAACAAAATCCAATCGATATATTTTTTATATTTTTTCACTAAAATAGGATTGATTTTTTGTTCTTGTTTTTGGTATCTCTCAATTTGTTGCCATAATTTTTCTTTTTGTTTCTTAAAATCCTTTTGAATGCCTGATATGATTAGTTTTTCTTTTGCCCTTGTTAGTGCAACATATAAAATCCTCATTTCTTCTGACAAGGTTTCTCTTAAAGCCTTGTTGCGAATGGCTGCTTTGCTTAAGGTATCATATTGTACTTGTTTTTCATAATCAATATATTTCACTCCGAATACCCAATTCTTGATGTAACAATATAGTTTGATTTAAGTCCATTAAGTTGAACTGTTTTCCCGTGCTTGCTAAAAACACGACTGGAAATTCCAATCCTTTGCTTTTATGAATACTCATAATGCGAATGACATTGTCATTCTCTCCTATGATTTTAGCAGCTCCCATATCACCACTGCTTAGCGTTAGCTTCTCAATAAAATGAATAAAATTATATAATCCTTTAAAACTAGCTGTTTCATACTGTTTTGCCCTTTCAAACAACATTCTTAAATTCGCTTGTCGTAAAAGTCCATTTGGCATGAGACCAGCATAGTTGTAATAACCTGTATCGGAATAGATTTTTCCTATCAATTCATCTAAAGCTAAATATTCTTGTTCTTTTCTCCATTGTTGCAAGCTTTGTAAAAAAGTTTCTATCTTGCTTTTCAACTCATTTTCTACGGAAAGTTTTGCTTTTTGTAAGCAAGTATAAAAATTGTCTTGTTTGTCTGCTAGACGGATTTGGATTAATTCATCATCTGTGAATTTACCAATATTTGACCTCATAACGGTTACCAGTGGAATATCTTGCATTGGATTATCAATGATTTTTAGCAAACTCATCATGGTTTGAATTTCAATCGAATCTAGATATTCTTGCGAACTGTCTGAAAATACTGGCATTTGTAGATTTAATATTTCTTGTTCATAAATCGGTGCGATATTACTGGTACTTCTTAATAAAATTACAATGTCTTTATATTGAATATCTCGATATTTCTCTTGTTTTTTGTCCCACACTTGAAATTTGTTTTCCACTAATTTTTGTATTTGATGAGCTACAAATTTCGCTTCTAACTCTACATCTACTATATTTTCTTCCTCTTCCCCTTCTTCACTTTCTTCGTTTTCCTCTGCTGCTACAGAATCAATGACATGAATTTCGATTTTTTCATTTTGATGGATGGCTGGGTAATTTGCTCCTAAATTCAAAAATTCCTCTTCATCATAATGAATATCTCCCAATGTTTTACTCATAATATCTGCAAAAATCAAATTGGTAAATTGTAAAATATTTTGCTTACTTCTAAAGTTTTTGAATAACTGGATTTTCAAGTCTTCTTCTGGCTTTCTTGCTTCTTTTTTTGCATAGGTTTCATATTTATCCAAAAATAGTTCTGGCATGGCTTGTCTAAATTTATAAATACTTTGTTTGACATCTCCTACCATAAAAATATTGTTATTTCTGGATATGGCAGTTAATATATATTCTTGTACCAAATTACTATCTTGGTACTCATCAATGGCGATTTCTTCAAATTTATTTTGATATTTTTTCACGACCTCCTCTGCGTTTAACAAAATGTCTAGCGCAAAATGTTCTACATCACTAAAATCTACGATGTTTTTTTCCCTTTTTCGTTTCGCAAAGTCTGTTTCAAAAGTAAAAATTAAGTCTTGCAATTTTAACAAAATGCCATACATATCATAAATATCTTGATTGGCTTCTTGTGAATCACAAATGAGTATCTTGTCTAATACTTTTGCTAGTTTCTTTTTTACCTCATCTCTGATTTCTTTTGCTTTATCCTTACTTTCCGATTCTACCTTTTGTCTTGGCCAAGTTACAAATTTCAAGTCACCGTGCTATTTCATATGCCTTATCCCAATTGTGCAAATGATTCTTTAGGTTTTCTAATTGCTGAATGTCATTTCTAATCGTTTGATAGAATTTTTCTAGTTCCGGTTCATAGGATAAATCTTGTTCTACTTTTTCTAGCATGCTAATGTCGTCTATTAATTCTTCCTCGACTTCTTGCAATAAAATATTGCCCCATGGTGTTTGACTAAAATCTTCTTTTAGTTTTCCTTCCAAGTTGAACATTTCTATTTTTTCTTGTAGCCATTTTTGTGGAAATGGATGGCTCTGTATGTAGGAATCTATTTTTAGGACTAAATCTTTGAGTGGTGTGTCATCTCGATAACTGGTGTAAACATTGATTAATTTTGTGAAATCGCTGTCTTCTGTTTCGTATTTTTCTTCAAAAATGTCTTCGATTGTTTCTTGTTTTAATAGTTCAATTTCGGTTGTGTCTGCAATTCTAAAGTTGGGCGATATATTTTCTAGTTCGTAAAAGTTGTTTCGTACTACCTCTAAACAGAATGAGTCAATCGTGCAAATACTGGCTTTATTTAACAACGTTATTTGTCTTTGTAAGTTTTCGTCTTCTGGCGTTTCTTCTAACTTTTGATAGATGGCATTTAGCACTCTTTCTCGCATTTCTGCTGCTGCACTGTTGGTAAAGGTTACCACTAATAGCTTGTCAATGTCTATTTTGTCTTGTATGATTTTATTGATAATTCTTTCTACTAATACAGCGGTTTTTCCACTCCCAGCTGCTGCTGCTACTAATAGGTTGCTTCCTTTTTCTTGAATGGCGTCTTGCTGTTCTGGTGTCCATTTTACTTTACTCATTGATTTCTCCTTTTATCTATTATATCAATCACTTCCCCTATATACATTCTGTGCATAGGTTCTTCTTTATAAAATCGATCTACTTCACTTTGTGGAACGCTGGTGGTATCAATATTATTAATATCTAAATCTTGAAAATAAATTTTTTTACATACAATTGTTAGTTTTGCTTCTTTAAATGATGTTGTATTCTCTAAAAACTCTGGAGTAAGTTTTGTAATTGCAACCTTATCTAAATTTCTACCAGATTTACTACCTAATATTCCTAAATCTTTTTTATATTTTTCATCATAAAAGCTGATTGTAAAATATTCGTTACTTTCCATGAATTCATAAGTATAACGAATTGGTTTTACATACACTGTAACAACAGGCTTATTCCAAATAGTTCCTAATCCTCCCCAACTAATTGTCATGGTATTGAACTTTTCTTTTACACCTGCTGTTAATAATGCCCATTCTTCATCTAAGGCATAGAAAGGTGCTAATTCAAAATTTCTTAAATCCATTCTTTTCTTCTCCTCTCCAAAATTGTTATTTTTAGTTACAATCAAAAATCGTCTTATTTATAATTTTCTAATTACTTTACAGGGATTACCAACGGCAACACTATTATCTGGAATATCTTTTGTCACAACACTTCCTGCTCCAATCACACAATTATCGCCTATCTTTACACCTGGTAATACCACTACATTTCCACCAATCCATACATTGTTTCCAATTTTAATTGGCTTGGCATATTCCAATCCTTTGTTTCGTTGTTCTGCATCGAGTGGATGTCCTGCTGTATAGAACGCACAGTTTGGTGCAATAAATACATTGTCTCCAAATGTTACTTTGTTTCCATCTAAAATGATTAAATTGTGATTGGCATAAAAATTTTCTCCTATTTCTATGTTATAGCCATAATCACACATAAATGGTTGTTCGATTAAAAAATTCTGTTTTGTACTCCCTAACAATTGTCTGATTATTTTCCTTTTTTCTTCTTGCTTAGATGGTTTTATTTGATTGTATTCATAACATAAGTCTTTGGCTTTTTCTCTTTCTTTTTGCAATTCTTCATTATAGTTAGCATCGTATAATTCTCCAGCTAACATTTTTTCTTTTTCGTTCATATCAAAACTCCTTTTGATTAACTTTTATTTTTGCTTATTATATAATAAGTATTTGTTTTTATCAACTGTACTAATTTATTTGTGTAACGCAAAATTACATTAAGCATAAAAAAACGAGAAATCAAATTTCCCATCCCATATATTTTACTCTTTTAAGTGATTTTTATCTGCACTAAAATGCTATAAAATACAATGCGACGGAAAATAAAACTCCGCCGCATCACATTACTTTTTTTTCGTTTTTGACATGCTAAATTGCAGCATGTTTCCTGCAATAAAACGAAAAAACCTTTGTAGGTCCCCGAGACCTCTCATATATTATGTTACCATGTTTTTCAAGCAAAGTCAATGCTTTTTAAGAAATTTATAGTAATCCTTATTAAGAATAACTATAAAGTTTATTCTTCTCCTTCTTCAAACTGACTATTATACAACTCAGCATAAAAGCCGCCTTTAGCAAGTAAATCCTCATGGGTACCTTGTTCCACAATATCGCCATGATTCATAACCAAAATCAAATCAGCATTTTTAATCGTAGACAAGCGATGAGCAATAATAAAGCTAGTTCTACCTTTCATTAAGTTATCCATAGCAAATTGAATTTGAATCTCTGTTCTTGTATCAATCGAGCTAGTCGCTTCATCTAAAATCAATATTTTAGGGTCAGCCAGAATAACCCTAGCAATGGTCAATAATTGTTTTTGACCAGCTGATATGTTACTAGATTCTTCGTTTATCATAGAATGGTAACCTTGTGGTAAAGTTTTAATAAAATGATGTACATGAGCAGCTTTCGCTGCTTCAATCACTTGAGCATCTGTAGCATCTTCTTTTCCATATTTAATATTATCTTTTACCGTTCCACCAAATAACCATGTATCTTGTAATACCATACCAAACATCTTACGAAGCTCGCCTCTGTCAAAATCTTTAATATTATGCCCATCTATCAAAATAGCACCATCTTTCACATCATAAAAACGCATCAACAATTTTACCATCGTGGTTTTTCCCGCACCAGTTGGACCAACAATCGCGATCTTTTGTCCCTCGTGAACTTGGCTATTGAAATCATTAATAATGGTCGTTTCTGGGTCATAACCAAATTTTACATGTTCAAATGTTACATTTCCCTTTAATTTTGTAATATCAATACTTCCTTTATGCGTATCTTTTTCTTCTGGCTGTTCCAAAAATTCAAAAATTCTTTCTGCTGCCGCTATCATGGATTGTAGCATAGCCGATATTTGTGCAATCTGATTAATCGGCTGGGTAAATTGCTTATTATATTGAATAAAACTTTGTATATTTCCTACTGTAATGGTTCCATTAATCGCTAAATAGCCACCTGCGACAGCCACTCCTACATAGCCTACATTGGAAATAAAATTCATAACCGGAAACATTAAACCAGACAAAAATTGTGATTTCCAACCAGAATGATAAAGTTCTCGATTGGCTCTTTCAAATTCTCTGACTACTTTTTCCTCTCCATTAAAGGCTTTGACAATATTCAATCCTCCATAAATTTCCTCTACTTGCCCATTTACATTGGCTAAATAAGCTTGTTGCCTTTGGAAATATTTTTGTGATTTTCCCACAATATTTTTGACTAGTATTCCTGCAATCGGAAGAATAACAAGAGAAATCAATGTCATTTGCCAACTAATGGAAAACATCATAATTAAGATACCGATTATGGTACAAATCGATGTAATAATCTGGGTAATGCTTTGGTCTAAGTTCATACTTAAGGTATCAATATCATTCGTAATAATGGATAATACTTCTCCATGTGTTTTGGTATCAAAATATTTCATCGGTAAACGACTTATTTTTTTGGCAATATCATTTCGTAATTGATAGGTTAGTTTTTGTGAAACATTGGTCATCGTAAAACCTTGTATGAAAGAGAATAACGCACTAATGATATATAAAATCAATAATGTGATGGCAATTTGTCCTATTTTCCCAAAATCAATTCCACTGCCACCAGATAATTTGCTAACTAATCCATTAAAAATTTCAGTTGTTGCATTTCCTAATATTTTAGGTCCTACAATCGTGAAAATCGTACTTCCAACGGCAAATACCAATACGATGATTAAGGCTATTTTGTATTTTCCTAGATAATGGTTCATTAATTTTTGAGCAGTCTGTTTAAAATTTTTTGCTTTTTCTGGTGCTCCTTTTCTTCCTGGTCCCATTGGACCTCCTCCCATTGGTCCTGGCATATTATTCTCCTCCTTCCTCTCCTAGCTCTTTTTCTGACAATTGCGATAAGGCAATTTGTCGATAGGTTTCATTGTTTTTCATTAATTCTTCATGGGTTCCGATTCCCACTACTTTTCCTTCTTCTAATACTACTATTTTTTCTGCTTTCATAATGGTACTGATTCTTTGTGCTACGATAATAACCGTTTTATCTTTTGTTTGACTAGCCAAAGCTTCTCTTAATTGTTGGTCTGTTTTAAAGTCTAACGCAGAAAAACTATCATCAAATACAAAAATTTCTGGTTCTTTGGCGATTGCTCTTGCGATGGACAAACGCTGTTTTTGTCCACCTGAAACATTGCTTCCCCCTTGCGCAATTGGTTCTTCGTATTTCTTCTCTTTACTTTCGATGAACTCGGTTGCTTGTGCAATTTTGGCTGCTTCTTTCATTTTTTCCTCTGACATCATTCTATCGGCATATTTAATATTAGATGCAATGGTTCCAGAAAATAAAATTCCTTTTTGTGGAACGAATCCAATTTTATCTCTTAACTCTTTTTGTGATACCTCTTTGACATTAACACCATCTATTAAAAGTTCACCACCTGTTACATCATAAAATCTTGGCAATAAATTAACAACCGTTGATTTTCCACTTCCTGTACTTCCAATAATCGCTGTCGTTTCTCCTGGCTTTGCTGTAAAATTAATATCAGATAGCACTTCTGTGTCAGCATCTGGATAATGGAACGATACATTTTTGAATTCAACCCATCCTTTTTTATTTTTATCAAAACTCTTTGGATTGGTTTGGTCTTGGATACTTGGTTCGGTTTCTATGACTTCTTGGATACGTCTTGCTGATACAGAGGCTCTTGGTAGCATAATGGAAATCATAGAAATCATCAAAAATGCCATGACAATTTGCATCGTATATTGGATAAATGCCATCATGTCTCCCACTTGCATCATTCCTTGGTCGACATTATGACCTCCTACCCATACAATTAAAATCATAATACAATTCATCACAAGCATAAGTAATGGCATCATCATTGACATCGCTCGACTGACAAAAATATTGGTTTTCATCAAATTGGCATTGGCAGTATCAAATCTTGCCTCCTCTTTTTTCTCTTTATGAAAAGCCCTGATGACTGGTAATCCTGTTAAAATCTCTCTTGCTACTTGATTTAATCGGTCAATTAATTCTTGCAATTTTTTGAATTTTGGCATAAGCAGGATAAATAGCGTTCCTACGATAAATACAATGGCTAAAATAGCAACTCCTATAATCCAAGCCATTTGACTATCACTATTGGTTAATACCTTAACAAAGCCTCCTATCCCAATAATCGGTGCATATACGACTACTCGGAATAACATGGTAATCAATTGTTGGATTTGTTGAATATCGTTCGTACTACGAGTAATTAAAGAAGCTGTTGAAAATTCAGATAATTCTTTATTAGAAAAATGAATTACCTTTTGAAAGACTTTCTCTCTTAATGTTCTTCCTAGTTTAGCTGCTACTCTAGAAGATAATAACATAATAGATACCGCTGATACCATTGTAATAGCTGCTATTCCTAACATTTGAATTCCTGCCATTAAGATATAATTGTTTTGAAATTTATCCGTATCCACCCCTAGCTTTTTGTAAATTTCTTTCACGCAACTAACAGCTGCTTGTTCTTTGATAGAATCTGGCATCTCATCCATCTTGCTAGTAAATTCTTTTAAAAGCTGATTTTTCTGTTCTTCTGGCATGTTTTTAATGATTCCCATTACATTTTGGGATTGGATAGCTTGTTTTTGTTCTTCTGGTACATTCGACATATTCATTACTATCTGTTCTTTGATTCGATTTGCTGTTTCTTCGTTTGTAAGAGTTGTGAATTCCATTAGAAGAGTTGCCATTTGCTTTGATAGCTCCTCTTTTTCTTCTTTTGACATCTCTTTTAAAACATACACCTCATTTGGTTGTATGTCTTTGTCTTTTCCTAAATATTTGGCTATTATCTTTTCTTGTTGCTTATCTGGATTGTTACCAACTAATGTATAATGTTCTAATATTTCGTCATTTTGTTCAGCAAATATAAGAAGATTGTCCATGTCCTCTTTAGAAATTATGTCTGGTACCGCTGTTTCAATTCCTCCTGCTTGAATTCCAATGTTGACTATTTTAGATGTATAATCTGGTAATGCTAAATCTGTCGTGGCTTGAATACATAACAATACAACGATTACTACCACTGACCAAAATGATTTTTTTAAATTTCTTAATACTTTTAACATCGTTTCTCCTTTCATGTTGCTTTGGGGACATGGGGACGTAGATAATGTCCCTATAAATAATACATTAAGTTAGCAGTTTTAAGTATTTAGGGACATTATCTACGTCCCCATGTCCCAAAAGCAACAAATAACACTGTATCATTATATGTGACACAGTGTTGTTAGTCAATGTTTTGATTGTGAATTTTGTGTGAACAATCGCAATTACATTTTTCTAAATACGCCACCCACTTTTCCTAATATTTCACAATCTGGTACGATAATTGGGTCCATGGTAGAATTTTCTGGTTGCAATCTGATATGGTCTTTTTCTTTATAAAAGGTTTTTACCGTAGCTTCCTCTCCGATTAAAGCTACTACAATTTCTCCATTATTGGCTGTATTTTGTTTTTTTACTAATATGTAATCTCCATCTAGAATCCCTGCTTCTATCATACTTTCTCCTCTGACAGTAAGCATAAAGCTTTCAGAGTTTCCTACAAAGTCTACTGGAATTGGGAAAGTATCGGTTACATTTTCTACTGCTAAAATTGGTTCTCCTGCTGTGATTCTTCCTACAATGGGAACTTCTACTAATTCTTTTTGCGTATAGAAATCTTTGCTAGATGTTTTCTTTGGTTCTCCTGAACCACCTTTTAACAATCGTAAGGTTCTTCCTTTTTTGTCTTGTTTCTTGATATATCCCTTTTCGTCTAATTTAGCTAAGTACCCATGAACCGTCGCTGTTGAACTCAATCCCACTGCTTTTCCAATTTCTCTTACAGATGGTGGATATCCTTGTGTCATAATTTGTTTTTCGATGAATTTTAAAATTGCTTTTTCTCTTTTATTTAATTCTGGTTTTTTTCTTGGCATTCCAATCACTCCATTCCCTTATTTTCCCCTATCATATCATACAAACAAAAAAATGTCAAACATATATTTGACATTTTCTATGATTTATAAGATAAATCTTTTAATTTCTCTTTTTTTCTTAAGGAGTTGTGTTTGTTGTATTAGTTGTATTGGTTGTATTAGTTCCTTCTGTAACAACTGAAACATTTCCTGTTGTTCCATTTAATTCATATTTACTTGTACTATCATCATCATAAGTAAATGTTACTGTAATTTTCTTTGCATCTGTTGTATCCGCTACTGCTTTTGCATTATCTGGTAATTGGTTTTTTAATTGAGCTGCTGTAACACCTTCTTTAGAAGAATACGTTGTGTTACTGTTATAATTATCTATAATAGCTGCACTATAGGCTAATTTAATTTGTTCCATATCAGTTTCTTGTTGTGTTCTAATTTTTGCATCAGCTGCTCTACCTAATATTCCATTTTCACCACTTAATGTAGCAATACTTACTCCTGCTAAAATCATTAATAAAATAATTGTAATAACAAGTGCAATCAATGTGATACCTGATTCTGTTCTACCTTTCTTAGAAATTGTTTCCTTTAACTCTTTTGCTTGTTTCATACAAATCCTCCTTTTTACTTTTGTTATAATTTACTATTTTTTAAATAGCTTCTAATTTACTTTTTCACTATACTATAAGTTTTTATATTTTGCAATACTTTTTACAAATTTTTTTATTTTTTTACAAAAAAGAAGATATGTCTTCATATCTCCCTAAAATAAAATCCTATTTTATATAAGTGCTGGGATCAATTGGCAAAGAATCTTTTATGATTTCAAAATGAAGATGTGGTTCATCCGCAATTTCAAATACAGCTGTATTTCCAACAGTTCCAATGGATTGTCCTTTTTCTACCTTTTCGCCTTCTACTACAAATTCTGATGTTAATAGATTAGAATATACGGTTTGGAAACTATTATCATGTTCTATGACAATCGTTAATCCATATCTTGGGTCATTTTTGATAGACTTTATCGTTCCTGTTTCAGCAGCTTTGACAACAGTTGTTTTATCTGCCTTTAAATCAATTCCTGTATGGGTTGTCCATTCTTTTAATGTTTCGGAATAAACTAAATTATCTTGTGCATATTCTCTTACCATTTCACCCTCTACTGGTTTTTCAAAGTTCCATTCTTTTTTCGTTTCTACTTGCTTAGCATTTGTTGTTACACTAGCTGTATTGTCTGTTTTTGCTGAATTGGTAGTATTACTTTTTGTTTGATTAGCTGTACGATTTGACTTTGTCACATTGGTTGTATTGATAGTATTATTTTGTTTTTTACTATTGATTGAATTGGTAGTATTATTCGTATTTATGGTGTTTAATTCATTAGTTGCCTCTTCTACGGACTTTCCTATTTCTGTACTAGCACTTTCTGTGTTTTGTGTATTATTGGCTATATTTGCCATTTTCTCTAAACTCATCGTGCTGTCTTTTACATCATCACTTAAATTTTTGCTATACATAAATAAGGCAAATACAATCACGGCCAAAATGGCAACGCCAATTCCCGCATATAAAATGATACTATCTGTTGATGATGTTTTACTTGTCACATTTTTTCTTCTATTCTCTCTTCTCATATAATCCTCCTTAAATAGTTTATTAATACAAGTATTTCCTATTTTTAGAAGAATATACATTTATAAGGAATTTATTTCTATGATTTCTACATCCGTATAAAAATGATGAATAATTTCTTCATAATTCCTTCCTTCTTTTGCCATTGTATTACTACCAGTTTGGCTCATGCCAACACCATGTCCATATCCTTTTACCTTGAATTTTATTTTGTCGCCTTCTTGTGTTATTTCAAAATTCGTTGATTTTAAACCTAAAAGGGTTCGTGCTTCTACTCCTGAAATTTCATGATTTCCAAACTTGATTGTCTTGACTCGGTTACTATCTGTATATTCTAATATTTTAATATTTTCCTTGTTTTCGAAATCAATTTGAATATCTTCATATTTTGTTTTTAATTTTTCTATCAATTCGTCTCTCGAAAACACCACCTCTGAAGCATACTGTCGATACCCTTCTTCCCCTACTGTTTGTATCACTTGTAAATAAGGAAAAGCATCTCCGCCCCAAACATTAACAGGGAGTTCCGTTGTTCCTCCACTGTTGGCATGAAAAAAAGCATTGATTGGTTCCTTCTGATAAGTAATGATTTTCCCTCTTGTTTCCTTTACACATTGTTCTATTTTGTTCCAATTACTCTCTCTTTTATTTTCTTCCCATCTAGCCAACCTATCCTCTTTCGAAATCCATGCTTGGCAACAAGTAGAATCATCACAAATATCTGCATTTTCATGTTTTTTGTTTTTTACTTTATAAATCGTATAAGTTCTAGCCACGACAGCTTGTGCTTTTAAAGCTTCTATTTCATAGTCAGCTGGCATTTCTGCCGACACTACATGACAAAGATATTGGTCTAAATCAACATCTTCTATTTCTCCCGTTTTCTTATGAAGCAACTGAATCTTTCCATAATTTTTATACTGATATTCTCCATCTTCTCCTATTTCTTTTATTTCTTTTATTTCATTGTCTGTATTGGAATTGTTTCCATTTCCCTCTATCTTTTCTGAATTGACTGGCTTGTCCTGCTTGGTCAACAATGCTGGCATTAGAAAACAAATAAAAACAAAAGCAAAAAAATATAACAAAAATTTCTTCATAACGATTTCCTCCTTTCGGATTAGAACATGGGACATGGGGACGTAGATAATGTCCCTACCCACTCTTGCCATTAGGAACAGACCTTTTGGGCAATTCTCCCTTTTAATTTGAATTTTTAATCATAAAAAATTGATCATTACAGATTATTGCCAAAAAGATTCATTCCCAATGGCAAGCGTGGGTAGGGACATTATCTACGTCCCCATGTCCCATATTAATTGATTTCTCATATTTCCTAAAATTTTACGTTCAATTCTTGAAACCTGTACTTGTGTAATTCCTAAAATTTTTGCTACTTGTGCTTGTGTTTTTTCTTTATAAAATCTTAATAAAATAATCTCTTTATCTCGTTCTTCTAAGTTTTCAATTAATTGTTTTACAACTAATTTGTTTGTTATCAGTTCTTCTTCATCTTGATGATTGGATAATGTCTCTAATAAACTAATGCTATTTCCATCTTTTTGATTGGTATAGGTGCTATTTTCAATGGATTCTATGGTGTTCGTAGATTCCATTGCTAACACAACATCTTCTTTTGCTATTTTTAGCTCTTTTGCTATTTGATTAATACTTATTTCTTCCCCTTTTTTATAAAAATATTCTTTTTGTAATTCTTTAATTTTGATACTTAATTCTTTGATGCTCCTACTAACTTTAACAGGTCCATCATCTCTGATATGTCTTTTTATTTCTCCAATCATATACGGTACCGCATACGTTGACAATTTCACATCAAAATTCACATCAAATCGTTGAATTGATTTAATAAAACCCACACAGCCAATCTGGTACAAATCTTCTAATTCATATCCTCTTCCACTAAATCTCTTTACAATACTCCATATTAAACCATTATTTTGTTTGATTAAATTTTCCAACTCTAATTTATCACCGTGTTTGGGCTTTTTTTATCGTTTCTTTATCATTTTCGTACATTATTAAACCCCTCTATTTCCTTAATCATTGGTTGTTATCATCTGAAAATCTTCCTTTTCCTCTTCTACCTTTGGCTTTATTTTTTTACGCATGGTTACCTTTGTTCCTAAACCAACAATAGACTCTATCTCCATCGTATCCATGAAACTCTCCATAATCGTAAAGCCCATACCAGACCTTTCTAAATTTGGTTTCGTAGTATATAACGGTTCTTTGGCTATATCAATATTTTCAATTCCCTTTCCTGTGTCTGAAATTTCAAGCATGATTTCATTCTCTTTCAAATGTCCTACTATTTTCACAATTCCCTGTTTATTTTCATAACCATGAATAATAGCATTTGTTACAGCCTCTGAAACTGCTGTTTTAATATCAGCTAACTCCTCAATCGTAGGGTCTAATTGTGCAGCAAATGCTGCAACTGTTAATCTAGCAAATGCTTCATTGCTAGACTTACTAATAAACTCCAATTTCATTTCATTTTCAAAAACATCATTCATCTTTTTTATCCTTCCTTTTTTGGGTGTTTTTTGGGACAGGCACCACTATACCCCTTTTGGCTATTTTGGGGACAGTCCCCACTATACCCTTTTTGGCTATTTTGGGGACAGGTCTACACTGCCTCCCGGTGTTTAAGATACTTGTAAATCTTGTGTAACTGGAATTAACTTTAAAATTCCACTCATTTCAAATATCTTTTTTACACTTTGTGTTAAGTTACTGACTTCTAGTCTTGCTCCTATCATGTTGGCAAATTTGTATCTTCCAATTATCATTCCTATTCCTGCACTGTCCATGAAAGTAACACAACTAAAATCAAATATAACTTTTTTAGGCATATATCTTTCCATTTCATAATCCGCTTTCCTCCTTATCTTTTGTACGCTACAATCGTCAATTTCATCTGTAATTTTAAAAATCAACAGCTTGTCCTCTTCATAAAATTTTGATTCCATTTGTTCTCCTTCCTAAGGATGATTTCAATTTAAACGCTTTAACTCGGCTAAGAAATGCATTTTAAATTGCTCCTCTTTTGTTTTTCTTTTTGTATTATAATATGTTTTCCATTTTTTTCCAAGAGTAAAAGTTAGGAAGTTTTGTCGTTTTGTTAGAAGTTTTCGACAAAAAATGTATAACAAAAAAACACTCTAGTTTTTATTTCTAAAGTGTTTTTACTGTATATAACCATCTTTTGTTAAACCCTAGATTGTTATTTTTCATATCTAGGCAATTACTACATCGTCAACTGATAAATCTTCTTCTTGACTTTGTTCTTGAGTTGGTTCTACATTCTTACTATTTTCTGATTTGTCTTCTATTCTTTGTACAATCTCCTCTTTTGTTTCTCTGTTTTCTCCTATTATATTTTCTCTATTTTGGCTCATTCTTTCTGTAAACTTAGCCGTTTCTCCCTGTACCGTTTCTTTTATTGCTGGAGCAACTTCTTGTTTTATATGTCCTACTTTTTCAACTACTTTTTGAACTACCATATCTTTAAATTTTTTGGCTCCATTTAGTTTGTTCATCACATTTCCAGCTATTCTTTGAAATATATTCTGTTTTTTCATTTCCATAAGTTGATTGTCTTTATCTTGTGTTGCCTGTTCAATGCTATCATTTCTTTCCTTAACACAATCTCCTAATTCTTGCTGACATTCATTTATCATTTTCTGTATTTCTTTCCTTTGATGTTGTAGCTTTTCAATTTCTTCATCACATTTAGTTAACGGATTTTCAGCCTTTAGACGTTTTAATTCTTCAATTTTTGCTTTCCCTGTTTCTAACTCCCCTTTGTCAAGAAATTTTTTTATTTCTTTTGTTAATGCTTTTTCTGCTTTTACTTGTTCAGCATATTCTGGACTTTTCTTTATTTGTTTTCTATCTTGTTTTAATTCACATTCTCTTAATATATTCTTCTGTTCTTCGTTTTGCCAATCTCTTTTCTCTTTTAATATATATCTAAATCTATTTTCAAATTGTTCTTCTATTTCACTTAACGCCTCTTCATATTGCTGTAAAATATTATCTTTTGTCTCCTTGTTTAAATTGTAGGTTTCTTCTACTTTTTTTGCCTTCTGACCTAACACTGCTGCCTGTTGCATAATGTTATCCCTCATATCAGCAACTTTCTGTGCAATTTGTGTTTTCCCTTCTCTTTGGTTAATTACAGCTGTTAATATTTCTATCTGTTTTTGCAGTTGTTCGACTTGTTTTGTCAATCCTACAATTATTTGTTCATGATTTTCTCCCATCTCTTCATCTCCTCGTATATTAATCATTATCTTCTTTTGCTAATTCCCTGTAAATTCTTGCCTTTAAATTTTTTTCTTCTTCTTCTAGTTCTCTTTTTATTTTCTTCAATTCTTCAATTGGTGCATTTTCCATATCAATAAGTCTTCCATTTATAATTACAGTATTTCTTTTTCTTTCCATTTTGTCCCTCCTATTTCTATACCCATCCATCTTCATTATATCTATAATTGACAAAAAATCAATACTTGTTATCAAATTGTAAACAACTTGTCATTTCTACGTAATAAAAGAGATAACCTTTTATCCAAGTTATCTCCTACGAATTTATTTTTCTAATTTTCTATTTTGTTTAACATCGCTTTATAGGTTTCCAGTTTATTCCTTTCCTCCTCAATTTTAGCCTGTGGTGCTTTATTGATAAAACCTGGATTAGAAAGCATTTTTTCACATCTTGTTATTTCTTGCTCTAACCTTGTTCTTTCTTCTGCTTGTCTCTTTTTTTCTTCCTCTCTATCAATCAGTCCCTCTAGTGGCATATATAATTCTATCCCATCTGTTATAATTTGAATGGCATCTTCTGGGATTCCTGATTTTTCCTTTTGTACCTTTATACTCTTCCCAAAGCCCAACTTTAATAGAAATTCTTTGGCTTCTTCGATTTCTTCTGGATAGGTTGAAGTTACAAAAATCAAATCTGCTTTTTTCGATGGATGAATATTTTTATTGGCTCTTACATTACGAATTTCCACGATAATTTCTTTGATTTTTTCCATGATTTCTTCTTCTTTTTCAAAGACAAACTCTTCTTTTATTTCTGGCCAATGCGAAACCATTAATTCTTGGTTGCTATATTGCACTAGATTAGCATAAATTTCCGAAGTAACAAATGGCATAAAAGGATGTAATAATTTCATAGCCATTCTTAATACATGATTTAATATATCACTCACAGCAATTCTGATTACTTCGTGTTCACTATAAATTCTCGTTTTTACCATTTCAATATACCAGTCACAAAATTCATTCCAAATAAAACCATAGATTTTATCTAAGGCAATTCCCAAATCATAATTTTCTATGTTTCTTGTTACTTCTGCTACTAATTTATCCAACTTGTTTAAAATCCATTTATCTTCCAAAGTTAATGGCTCTGGATTATATTGATGTATTTGTTTATCATACACTTTCTCACAAAAAGCTTTTACCTTTTCTTCATCTGGAATATTACGGATAACAAATTTAGCAGCATTCCAGATTTTATTGGCAAAATTAGAAGCCTGCTCTAACTTTTCTGGCATATAGCGAATATCATTTCCCATAGTAGTACCAGATAAGACAGAAAAACGCAAAGCGTCTGCCCCATATTGGTCAATTACTTCAATTGGGTCAACCCCATTTCCTAAGGTTTTTGACATCTTTCTTCCTTGACTATCACGTACAATGCCATGAATTAGCACATCACTAAAAGGCTTTTCCTTCATGACTTCTAGTCCTGAAAATACCATTCTTGCCACCCAGAAAAATATAATATCATAACCTGTTACTAACACATTGGTTGGATAGAAAGTTTTTAAATCTTCTGCTTCCTTGTTTGGCCATCCAAGTGTTGAAAAAGGCCATAAAGCAGAACTAAACCAAGTATCTAGCGTATCTGGGTCTTGCTCTAATGCATCAGAGCCACATTTCTCACAAGTTTTTGGTTTGGTTTTAGCAACATGAATATGCCCACAGTCTTGACAATAATAAGCTGGTATTGGATGCCCCCACCATAATTGCCTTGAAATACACCAATCTTGGATATTTTCCATCCAATTAAAATAGGTTTTTTCATATCTTTTAGGAACAAATTTCACATCATCATTTCTAACTGCTTCCAGTGCTGGTTCTGCTAATTCTTTCATTTTGACAAACCATTGCTCCGAAATTTTAGGTTCAATGGTGCTTTTACATCTTTCGCATTTACCAACATTATGAGTATGTTCTTCTTCTTTCACCAAAGCTCCTATTTCTTTTAGTTTTTCTACTATTTTTTGCCTTGCCTCTAATAATTCCATTCCTTCGTATTCTGGTACTAAATTTCCCATTTTGAAATTTTCATCAAATACTTCTATAATTTCCAAATCATGCCTTAATCCAGCTTGATAGTCGTTCATGTCATGAGCAGGTGTGATTTTAACAGCTCCTGTTCCAAATTCTTTTTCGACAAAAGAATCAGCTATAATGGGAATTTCTTTATCCATAATTGGCAAAATACAAGTCTTACCTACTAGGTCTTTGTATCTTTCATCTTCTGGATGAACTGCCACGGCAGTATCCCCTAACATGGTTTCTGGTCTTGTTGTCGCCACAATAATATCGTTATCTTCTCCTTTTACTGGATAACGAATATGCCATAGATGTGAATTTTCTTCTTTGTATTCTACTTCTGCATCTGAAATAGAGGTGTTACAATTGGTACACCAGTTTACCATTCTTTTTCCTTTATAAATAAGACCTTTGTTGTATAAATTTATAAATTGCTCTAACACAGCATCTGATAGACCTTCATCTAACGTAAATCTTCTTCTTTCCCAGTCACAAGAACATCCTAGTTTTCTTTGTTGTTCTTGAATGGTTCCCCCATAAAGATGGGTCCATGCCCAAGCTTCTTCAATGAATTTTTCTCTGCCTAAATCCTGTTTGGTTTTTCCTTCTTCTTTTAGTTTTTGTACTACTTTCATTTCCGTTGAAATAGAAGCATGGTCTGAACCTGGTAACCATAGCGTGTTATATCCTTGCATTCTTTTAACACGAATTAAAATATCTTGTAAGGTGTCGTCTAAAGCATGCCCCATGTGTAATTTTCCTGTTACATTTGGCGGTGGCATCATGATACAATAGCTTTCTTTGCTTTTGTCCATGCTTGGCTTAAAATAACCTTCCTCCTCCCAATGTTTGTATAATGTTTCTTCAAAATCTTTTGGATTATATTTCTCTTTCATTGTTTTCCTTCTCCTCCTTTTATGATAGGTGTTACTTTGCACAAAAACTCGCCCTATCTATAAGGGCGAGTTTTTCTTTCTCACGGTACCACCTTAATTATAATCTCTTTTGATTATATCTTAATTAGCCGTTAACGTGGCTTACACGGATATTCCTATTTTCAATTTCTCAGAATATCAACTAAAAAAGCTACCTTCCATTTATCTTTTTCTAAAGAAGCTCCCAGCCATGACTTCTTTTCTCTAATAGTAAGTATAAATGTACTCCTCTTTTTTCTTGTTTTTTCTCTATGTTTCTTATTATGCCATATTTTTGATAAAAATGCAAGTCATTACAAAGTTTTTGTTATATCTTAAAAAATACATAAACTTTTTATATTGAAATATATTATTTACGTTTAATCTCCTAAATTAATTCCCACATCTCTTGCTGTTTTGATTAAGTCATCATCCATGGTTATTTTTCTCAAATTACTCTCCTCTGTATTTCCAGATACAGCTCCTACCTTTGTATTCTTTCCAACTACTTCTTCTAAAGATACCGAATCTAATTTTCCATTTTTGATAATCGCTAATGTTCCAAATTTTCCTTCCAAAGCAAGTTGCATTGCTTTTACTCCATATTTGGTAGAAAGCACTCTGTCAAATGCTGTTGGCGTTCCTCCTCTTTGCATATATCCTAAGGTTGTATTTCTGGCTTCCAAACCAGTAATGTCTTGTAGTTGTTTGGCAAGAACTTGTCCAATTCCTCCTAGCTTTGTATTGTCTACACCAGCGCCATTATCTCTTGTACCCATAATGGTGATGTCTCCACCTTTTGGCTTTGCTCCCTCTGCTACTACTACAACACTAAAGTTTTTTCCTCTTTTTCTTCGATTATTAATTTTCTCAGCTACTCGATTAATATCATAAGGAATCTCTGGTATCAAAGCTACATCAGCACCTCCTGCTATGGCTGATTCTAAAGCAATCCAGCCAGCATATCTTCCCATCACTTCTAACACCATAATTCTATGATGTGTCGCACCTGTTGTGTGTAATCTATCTAAAGCTTCCATCGCTACTGATACGGCTGTATTATAGCCAAATGTAATTTCTGTACAAGCCACATCATTGTCAATCGTTTTTGGTACACCAATCACATCAATTCCTTTGGTAGAAAAATCTCTCGCTGATTTTTGTGTGCCATCTCCACCCAGTGTGAAAATACAATCAAAACCAAATTCCTTAATATTTTCTATGGCTTTATCAGACATGTCTTTGTATTCGACACTACCATCTTCCTTTACTATTTTATAATTAAATAAGTTGGCATTGGTAGAAGAACCAATAATAGAACCACCTTTTGGTAAAATTCCTATGGCTTCTCCATCTACTGCTGTCGATAATAGTTCAAAATCTTTTTTTAATAATCCATTGTATCCATCTACAATTCCATAACATTCCACTCCATGGTTTTCAGCTGTTTTTACAATGGCTCTAATCACGGCATTAAATCCTGATACATCTCCTCCATTAGCTAATATTCCTACTTTTTTTAACA
>CAOKVW010000024.1 GCA_948472955.1 uncultured Clostridium sp.
CTGAAGTTTATGTATTAACAAAAGAAGAAGGTGGAAGACATACACCATTCTTCAATGGATATAGACCACAATTCTATTTCAGAACAACAGACGTTACAGGTGTTATCGAATTAGCAGCTGGAACAGAAATGGTTATGCCAGGAGATAACGTATCAATGACAATCGAATTAATTACACCTATCGCTATCGAAAAAGGATTAAGATTCGCTATTCGTGAAGGTGGTAGAACAGTTGGTTCTGGTGTCGTTGCTGATATCTTAGCTTAATTTGAAATTAAATTTATCGCAAATGGGGATTTTCTCTTTTGCGATATTTTAAAATAAGAAAGGGGAGTGCTGATATGTACGAGATATTGCCATATATCTTGTCAGGTTGCTTTGTTTTATTAGGATTGTTTATGGTTATTATGCCAAAACAAGCAACTAAAAAAAGCCAACGTGAATCAGAAGATGTAGTAAAAAAGACAAGAAGAAATGGGTTTGTAGTAATTGTTTGTGGAATCGTTTTATTATTAATTGATATGATGTAATAGAGAAGCTCGGAAAGATAACTTTCTGAGTTTTTTGTATGTATTTTTTGTATAAATTACTTGCTTTTTTTTAGAAAGAATAATAAAATATAGATATTAAAAATATAATAAAATAGACGGAATCTAGGGGGAATATCAATGAAAATAATATTAGACGCTATGGGAGGAGACAATGCACCAGACGATAGTATCAAAGGAGCAGTAAATAGTATCAACAAAATTAAAGCAGAATTAATTTTAGTAGGAAAAGAAGAGGTAATTCGAAAAAAAGTAAAAGAATTTTATGGAAAAGAAATAGAAGAAATTTCAGAAAGATTAAAGATTAGAAATGCCACAGAAACCATTGAAATGGAAGATATACCAACTGTTGCTATTAAACGTAAAAAAGATTCTTCTATGGTAGTTGGGTTTAAAATGCTAAAAGAAGGAGAAGGAGATGTATTTATTTCAGCAGGAAATTCAGGAGCATTATTAACAGGTGCGACTTTGTTAGTAGGAAGGATTAAAGGTATTGATAGACCAGCTTTGGCAGCGATTTTACCATCCTATAAGAGCCAATTATTATTAATTGATGCAGGTTCTAATACGAATTGCAAACCAGTCAATCTATTACAATTTGCACAAATGTCTAGTATTTATTTAAAAAATACCTATGGAATTGAACAGCCGACCATTGGATTGTTAAATATTGGAACAGAAGAAACAAAGGGAAATGAACTAGTAAAAGAAAGCTATCATCTATTAAAGGAAAAAGCAGAGGAATTGAATCTTAATTTTATTGGTAATGTGGAAGGGAGAGACGCTTTTTCTGGTAAAGTAAATGCCCTTGTAACAGATGGATTTACAGGAAATGTATTTTTAAAAACAGCAGAGGGAGTCGGCAAATTTGTCAAGAAGAGTTTAAAAGAAAGTCTTATGAAAAATTTACTAGCCAAAATTCTTAGTATCCCAGCACTGCCAGCCATGAAAAGGTTTAGTAAAACAATGGATTATAAATCTTATGGAGGGGCCTTATTCTTAGGAGTTAAAAAGCCAGTTGTAAAAGCACATGGAAGCAGTGATAGTTTATTGTTTGAATATACCATTATGCAAGCAGAAAAATTCGTTGAAAATAAAACGGTCAATCATATGATAGAGGAATTTGAAAAACAACGTGAAAAAGACAATAAATAAGCTATTTTCGACTAATGTGTACAAAATAAAAATATTTTTGGAATATACTTGACAAATAGAAAAACATATAATATAAATGAAATATAAATTAGTCATTTATAAACTTGAGAGGAGGTGAACTCGAATAATGAGTTCAGAAGAAGTTTTAGAAAAAGTAAAAGGAATTATTGTTGAACAATTAGGTGTAGCAGACACAGCAGTTACATTAGAAGCATCTTTTATTGATGACTTAGGAGCTGATTCATTAGATATTGTTGAATTAGTTATGGCATTAGAAGAAGAATTTGATATAGAAATTCCTGATAGTGATGCAGAAAAAGTTGTAACAGTAGGAGATGTAGTTGACTACATAAAAGAAAATGTAAAATAATTTGTGAAGAAAGAAAAGAGTAGGGGTTAAGAAATTATCTTAACCCCTATTATCTGCTATCGATACAAAGATTATTTATTGACAAAAGTTTCTAATTGATGCGGATAAGATTTAAAAAATGTTAATAGATAATCGGTTATCGTATTTTTTCGAATGGTCACATCAGAAAATACATTAAATTCTGCTATGCTAGTACCTTGAGAAAATATGTGTAATTGACCGAATTCTATCATTTTCGTTGACAGGTGCTTGCCAATAAGGTTGAATCGATAAATTACTCTCTATGGTAGGAATCAGTTCCTTTTTGACTGGAATCATTGGAGTTTGTGTTAGAGAATTATCTACTTTTATTTTTAATTGATTAGAATGACCTTTTTCAATGAAAAAGAAATCAGAATGATTATTTTGCCAATCAAGTAGATAGTTATCTACAAAATCTTTTATTTTAAAATATTCAAAGTTTTTAAAGCTATATTCAATTAATTTAATACTATCTTTTGTTCTGAAATTTTTGGTATCTGCTCCTAGGACAACACAAATAATATCCATATTGCCTCTTTTACAAGCTGTTACTAAACATCGATTGGCACCATTTGTAAAGCCAGTTTTAATTCCATAAACACCATCTAAATTTCCCAGTAATTCATTTGTATTGGAAAGTGTTTTAGGTGTACCATTAATGATAACAGTATGATTTTTGGTTCCAACAATACTTAAGAAAGTAGGATTTTTTAAAGCATAATCTGAAAGAAGTGCCAATTCATAGGCAGTTGTATAATGTTGGTCAGAATCTAAACCATGAGGGGATTCAAAGTGGCTATTCGACAGTCCCAATTCTTGTGCTTTTGCATTCATAAGCCCTGCAAAGCCGTTTATGCTACCTCCTACATTTTCTGCTAAGCAAACAGCAGCATCATTTCCAGAACATAACATTAAACCATACATTAAGTCACGAATGGTAATTTTATCACCAGTTTTTAAACCTAAACGAGAGCCACCTGTACCAGCAGCTTTTTTAGAAGTTTCCACAGTGGTGTCTAAAGAAGAATTTTCAAGAACTACAATGGCTGTCATTATTTTGGTGGTAGATGCCATTTTGACTTTGTTTTTTTCATTCTTCCCATATAATATGCTTTGGGTTAATCGGTCAATTACTACACAGGAATGAGAATTTAAGTTTAATGTTTGATTAGAAATATCACTGGATACCTCTTCTGTTAAAGTTTTTATTTCTTTAGCAATATCTGTATCTTCTTCTTGATTGAAATCATTACCATAGATGGAATAAGAAGAAAAAAGAAATAAAACCATTGAGAAAAGTAAAATTATTTTAAGAAGATTGTTTTTTTGAATCATATTTTTATCACCTATAAAAATATATTGTTTGATTTTTAAGATTATGAATTTTAATTAAATAATGGCTAAATCACTACGGAAAATAGAAAAAACAATTTAATTTACGTAAAATCTTGATTTTGTTGTAAAAATGTAATATAATTGTAATGAGGGCTTCATTTTAATGAAGAAATCCGTAAAAGATATTTCCGTAAGGGAAATCTTTTGATAAAAAAATAATATGAATAATAGGGAAAAAGTCCTATTGACTAAACTAAAAAAAGGTGTAAAATAATATTAGTGCAGAATGAGAAATTATAGTAAGGGAGAGAAAAAAATGAACTTAAAAAAAGTACTATTAAGTTTAACTACAATTCTTGTATTTGCCATATTTGTAGCTGTAAATGGTATTGCCTATGCGGCAGAACAACGTTATATGGGAGTAAAACCATTAATGGAGCATAATACCCCTCATATGGGTTATTCTATTGGTGAAGCAGGACAAAGTAATGTAGCAACTATATGGAATATTGTAAAATATAAAGCATCTGCTATCGATAGTGGTTATGAGAATGGTAATTATTATTGTGTGAAATCAGGAGTAGGATTTGCCACTACTGATGCAACCACTGGAAATCGTAACCCTCAACTTTATGATGTTTCTTATGATATGAAAACAAAGAGAGCAGAAATAGAAAAGCAAAATGATGTATTAAAAGGATTAGTAACAGGAAAAGTCGGAGAGGTTAATACGTATGATGCTATTTTAGCTGTTCTTGATCGTTTATATTTGCCAGGAAAATCGACTGAGGAAGATAAGAAAGAATTAATTTATATGATACTTCAATATGCTGCTGTTAAAAATCCAACCCAATATGGTTCATATATAGATTTAATTTTTCAAGCATTTGATTTGTCAGAAGTCGATGAAAACGATTTTCTAAAAGAAAACTCTCCATTGGAATATGATTTAACCGAATATGCTTTGACAGACAATGATATAAGAGCAGTTCAACAAGCAGTTTTATGGTATTTTACCAATTATGATGACCCAAATCAAAAGTTTGATCGAACGAAGAAAATTTCATGGCTTCATTACACTGAGGATGGTAAGACATATGAGCCTTTACTAGATTATGAAAAAGATTTTACTAATCAGAAAACAGGAAAAGGAATGGTAAGAGATGCTCAAGCAATTGTATTATACAACTATATGATTGAGCAAGCAAAAGAAAATGCTAGTAGTTATACCAATTCAAGTTCTGATTCAGGAGCACCTGCTAAAGTTAGCACTACAAAATTAAATGGTAATATTTCAGGGGATAACTATATAATAGGACCAATTAGAATAGATGAATTAAACGCTACTCCATACACCATAAATTTCACAGTTAAAAATCAAGATAAAGATGTAAATTACCAATTATTAAATCAAAATAAAGAGGTAGTTGGAAATGGAACAACAGTGAAAGATTTAGTAGGAGAAGATTTTTATCTTTCCATTCCAAAAAATCAAGTACAGTCAATAAAAGTTAATATTGGTATCAATTATAGTAATACAACTATGACATTATGGGCATCTACTAAAAATAATGAAGAGCAACCGATTGTTGAGGTGGATAAGAACCCAGATAACGAACTAAAAGAATTGACATTTACACCAGATAATCCACCAGAAAAAATATTTGACTTAGCATTAAGAAAATATATCACAAAAGTAAATGATAAAGAATTAACAGGAACAGATGCAAGAATTCCTAATATAGATGAAAGTACTTTAGGAACTGGGACAACAGCAACATATAAACACAAAAAAGACCCTGTAACAGTTGAGACAGGTTATAAAGTAACCTATAAAATGACAATTTATAACGAAGGAGAAATGGCAGGACGAGCTACTAAAGTAGTAGACCAATTGCCAACAGGACTAAAATTTAGTAAAGTGGTAAGTGGCAACTTTGAACTAGGTTCTTATGATGAGACTACTAATACATTAAATTTAGTAAGAAAAGCGGACAATACAGAGAATCTAGAAGGATATACTACGGGTACATTAGATTCCGAAACCATAGAAATTGAATGTACAGTTACAGCAACACCAGATACAAAACAAAATAAAATTTTAACCAATGTAGCATGGATTTCAGAAGAAATTGACGAAGAAGGTACTGTCATTACAACGCAAAAAGGAAAAGATAGAGATTCCGAACCAGGTACGAAACCAGATGTCAACAAAGACAACATGTCTGACTATACAGGAGAAGGAAATAAAACAGCAGATTTATCAGATTCTAATTATTATTATAAGGGACAACAAGATGATGATGACTTTGAAAAGTTAGTATTATTACCACCAGAAATACCAGAAGAACCAGAATTTGACTTAAAATTAATAAAACATATTACTCAAATAAATGGCAAAGATGTGCCAAATAGAGTAGAAAGTATTGATGTAAGCAAATTAAACATTTCTGGTACTGAGCGTAAAACAACAGCTGATTATAAGTTAAATAAAGAGCCAATTGGTGTGGCAAAAGGAGATATTGTAACCTATACTTTCAACATTTATAATGAAGGAATGATAGATGGTTATGCACAAGAAATAACAGAAGATGTACCAGCAGGATTACAATTTATATGGTCTGAAAAACAAGGAGAAGAATTAAAAGCAGATACCACTTTGACAAAAGAAGAAAAAGAAGCCATTGAATTCAATCAAAAATATTTATGGGGAAAATTTGTATATGACGAAGCAAAAGAAAATATCATTCAAATTTCTTCTGATTATCTAGCAAAAGAAAATGAGACAACAGTAGGAGGAAATTCAATAAAAGCTTTTGGTCATAATGATGGAACCAAAACAGAAAAAGATTTAGACCATAAAGAAATTGCTGTAAAATTTAAAGTAATATCTGAAAATGTAGCAGGAACCGTTATTAGAAATGAGGCAGCAATAACAGAAGACAGTGATAAAGATGGAAATCCTGTAGATGACAGAGATTCTGATACCGAAAAATGGGTAAAATATGAAGACGATGAAGATTACGACAATATCATTCTACAATCATTTGACTTAGCTTTAAGAAAATTTATTATAGCAGTAAGTGATGATACCAAAATAGAAGATAAAGAATACTTAAAAAATGCAGATGGTTCTTATACCAGAGCACCAGTTGTGGATACGTCTAAATTAAACACCAAAGATGAGAGTGGAAAATTAATTACAACAGCTACTTATAATCATACAAAAGAACCAATTCTTGTTAAACCAAATGATATAGTAGTGTATATGCTAAGAGTGTATAATGAAGGCGATGTAGATGGTTATGCAACCGAAATAAAAGACCACTTACCACCATATCTAGAATATGTAGATGACGAATTTAATAAAAAATATGGTTGGAAGGTTTCTGAAGATGGAAGAACGGTAACAACCAGTTATTTAGAGAATGAAAAAATCAACAAAGCAGTATTAGCAGATAGTGCTGCAACGCAAAATCAATCAAAAACTCAGTCTTATGTACTATCTTACAAAGAAATTCCAATCATGTGTAAAGTAAGCGAAAAAGCTAAATCAGGTGAAAATATTACGAATATAGCTGATATTACAAAATACTTAGATGGAAATAAAAATCCAGCAGTAGATAGAGACTCTCAAGAAGATAATGTAAAACTTCCTACAGATAAGAATTTACCAAATTATAAAGAAAATGAAAAGGGAAGTTATGTACCAGGACAACAAGATGATGATGACTTTGAAAAGTTAGTATTATTACCACCAGAAATACCAGAAGAACCAGAATTTGACTTAAAATTAATAAAACATATTACTCAAATAAATGGCAAAGATGTGCCAAATAGAGTAGAAAGTATTGATGTAAGCAAATTAAACATTTCTGGTACTGAGCGTAAAACAACAGCTGATTATAAGTTAAATAAAGAGCCAATTGGTGTGGCAAAAGGAGATATTGTAACCTATACTTTCAACATTTATAATGAAGGAATGATAGATGGTTATGCACAAGAAATAACAGAAGATGTACCAGCAGGATTACAATTTATATGGTCTGAAAAACAAGGAGAAGAATTAAAAGCAGATACCACTTTGACAAAAGAAGAAAAAGAAGCCATTGAATTCAATCAAAAATATTTATGGGGAAAATTTGTATATGACGAAGCAAAAGAAAATATCATTCAAATTTCTTCTGATTATCTAGCAAAAGAAAATGAGACAACAGTAGGAGGAAATTCAATAAAAGCTTTTGGTCATAATGATGGAACCAAAACAGAAAAAGATTTAGACCATAAAGAAATTGCTGTAAAATTTAAAGTAATATCTGAAAATGTAGCAGGAACCGTTATTAGAAATGAGGCAGCAATAACAGAAGACAGTGATAAAGATGGAAATCCTGTAGATGACAGAGATTCTGATACCGAAAAATGGGTAAAATATGAAGACGATGAAGATTACGACAATATCATTCTACAATCATTTGACTTAGCTTTAAGAAAATTTATTATAGCAGTAAGTGATGATACCAAAATAGAAGATAAAGAATACTTAAAAAATGCAGATGGTTCTTATACCAGAGCACCAGTTGTGGATACGTCTAAATTAAACACCAAAGATGAGAGTGGAAAATTAATTACAACAGCTACTTATAATCATACAAAAGAACCAATTCTTGTTAAACCAAATGATATAGTAGTGTATATGCTAAGAGTGTATAATGAAGGCGATGTAGATGGTTATGCAACCGAAATAAAAGACCACTTACCACCATATCTAGAATATGTAGATGACGAATTTAATAAAAAATATGGTTGGAAGGTTTCTGAAGATGGAAGAACGGTAACAACCAGTTATTTAGAGAATGAAAAAATCAACAAAGCAGTATTAGCAGATAGTGCTGCAACGCAAAATCAATCAAAAACTCAGTCTTATGTACTATCTTACAAAGAAATTCCAATCATGTGTAAAGTAAGCGAAAAAGCTAAATCAGGTGAAAATATTACGAATATAGCTGATATTACAAAATACTTAGATGGAAATAAAAATCCAGCAGTAGATAGAGACTCTCAAGAAGATAATGTAAAACTTCCTACAGATAAGAATTTACCAAATTATAAAGAAAATGAAAAGGGAAGTTATGTACCAGGACAACAAGATGATGATGATTTTGAGAAAGTGAATATAAAAATCTTTGACTTAGCTTTAAGAAAATGGGTAACACAAGCCATCGTGATTGAAAACGGAAAGCAAACCGTAACACAAACGGGACATGATGCATGGGATGACCCAGAGGAAGTTGTAAAAGTAGAGCTACATAGAAAGAAATTAAACCAAGTAACGGTTAAATTCAAATATTCAATTCGTGTTTATAATCAAGGCGAAATTGAAGGATATGCAAAAGAAGTAACGGATTATATACCAGAAGGATTAAAATTTGTAGCACAAGATAATCCAGGTTGGAAAGATGAAGGAAATAATGTAATTTCCACAAGATTATTAGAAAATACTTTATTACAACCAGGAGAATATGCTGATGTGGAAGTTTTACTTACATGGATTAATAGTGAAAATAATATGGGAGTAATGAATAACACAGCAGAAATATCAGAAGATTACAATGAGTATGGCGTACCAGATATAGATTCAACACCAGATAATAAAAAGGCAGGAGAAGATGATATTGATGACGCACCAGTTATGCTATCTATTAGTACAGGACAAATTAGATTATATTTTACATTAGGATTTGTTGTATTGATAACGATTGCAAGTGGAGTTATTGTGATTAAGAAATTTGTCTTATAATTAAGTAAAAAGTATAAGATTAGAATGTGCCAAAAGGGATAGACCCTCTTGGCACAATTTTTTTTTAATTCAAGTTTCGTTTTTTTGAGAGGGTACGCTCCTCCAAATGGTATTTCCTATATTTTTCATAAATCATTCGGCTTCCTACATAAAAACAAGAAATTCTAAGATTATTTTTTGGCACCTTTCCATCAATAGATGAACTCTTTCCAAAAAATAATCAAAGAATTTCTAATTTTATTCCAGTCACATTCATGATTCATTCAAAATACAGGAAATACCATTTGGAGGAGCGTGCCCCCTCAAAAAAATGAAACTTAAATTATTTAACCATTGCAAAAAAAAATAAAGTGTAGTAAAATATAGACAAAATAAAGAAGAAAAGGTAAAATGGAATGGAACAAGATTTAACTCAACTATCGGGACAAGTCGAACAAGAAATAAAACCTATTTTAGAAAAAATAGACAAAATTTGTGAGAATAATAGTAAAAAAGTTTTAACTGCTTTTCAAGAATGTAAATTACAAGAAGCACACTTAAACTCTTCAACAGGCTATGGAATTGATGAACCGGGAAGAAATAAAATAGAAGAAATATACAGTCATATATTTAAAGCAGAAGATAGTTTAGTAAGAAGCCAATTAATATCAGGGACACATGCACTAGCCATCACATTATTTGCTCTATTAAGACCAGGAGATACGATGCTTAGCATAACAGGAGAACCTTATGATACGCTTCAAACAGTTATTGGAATTGGAAAAGAAGCAAGTAGAAGCTCACTCAAAACTTTCCAGATTAATTATGAACAAATTGATTTAATAGAAAATAAATTTGATATAGCAAAAATTCAAGACAGATTAAAAAGAAAAGATATTAAACTGATTGAAATCCAAAGGTCAAGAGGTTATTCGATTCGAAAGAGTCTAACCATTGAAAAAATAGAAAAGGCAATACAAGCCATTAGAGAAATTGACAAAGATGTCATTATCATGGTTGATAACTGTTATGGAGAGTTTGTACAAGAGAGAGAACCAATTGAAATTGGAGCAGATATTGCCGTTGGCTCACTGATGAAAAATTTAGGAGCAGGAATTGCCAATTCGGGTGCTTATATGGTTGGAAAAAAACATTTAATAGAATTATGTGCGGAAAGATTGACATCACCAGGAATAGGAAAAGAAATAGGACCATCTTTAAATCAGAATACATTATTTGTTAAAGGACTATTTTTTGCTCCTAGTGTAGTAGCAAGTAGTTTAAAAACAGCGGTTTTTGCAAGCCGAATGTTAGAAAAATTAGGTTATCAAGTAGACCCCCATTATGATGAAAAAAGAGCGGATATTGTCCAAACGGTTTACTTACAAACAGAAGATAAACTAGTGAAATTTTGTCAAGGAATACAAATGGGTTCGCCAATCGATTCAGATGTTATTCCCTATCCAGGAGATATGGGAGGATATGATGATAAAGTTATTATGGCAGCGGGAACTTTTACACAAGGTTCAACGATAGAACTTAGTTGTGATGGACCAATTAGAAAGCCATATATTGCTTATATGCAAGGAGGACTTACATATGAATATGGAAAATTGGGTATATTAAAAGCAATTGAACATATGAGGAAGTAAAAAGAAGGGAGAAAGAAAATGTTAGTAGTTAGTATTTTATCAGTTTTGATTATAGTAGTAATGGCAATATTAATTTTTGGAGGAAGAAAGCAAAGAAAAGAGAATAGAAGGATTGAAAAAGAGAAAAGAAAAGCCATGAAAATGGCTAAAAAGAAACAAGAACTAGAGGAATATGAGAAATTTCTAAACTCTGTTAGTGAAGAGGATAACAAGAAATTTGAAATAACAGAAAAGGATTTTGAAGAAGAGGAAGAACAAGAAGAAATTATAAATACAGAATATCATGAAAATAAAAACGATTATGAAATGTATCCTGTGCAAGAGATGGATAATACAGAATATGATGCACCATATAACATAGAAAATGAGCAAGAGAACGATTATGAAGAATTTGATTTAAGTGAGGAAGAAGACGAAGAAGAATTCGATTTTGGCACAGAAGAAGACGAAGAAGAATTCGATTTTGATACAGAGGAAGACGACGAAGCGGAAATTGATTTAGGTGAGGAAGAAGAGGACGAAGCATTCAATTTAGAAGGAGAAGACGATTACGAAGCATTTGATTTTGATGATGAAGACGAGGAAGATGATTACGAAGAAGATGACGAAGATGAGTTTGATTCAGATATTGAATTTTTATTTGATGAGGATATAGAAGACGACGATTATGAAGAAGACGAAGAAGATGAGGAAGAGAATGATATTTTAGATTTACTAGTTGAACAAGAAGAAATAGAAGAAAAACCTAAAAAGAAAACAACAACTAAGAAAACAGCGACCAAGAAAACCACAAAAACGCCAGCCAAAAAAACGACAACAAAAACCACTAAAAAGACAACAGGAACAAAAACGCCAACTAAGAAGACGACAAAAACACCAACAAAAAAAACAACAGGTACAAAGACGCCAACTAAAAAAACAACAACCAAAAAGACAACAGGAGCCAAGACAACAACCAAAAGGGGAACTACTAAAAAATCAACAGAAACCAAAACGACAACAAAAAAAGGAACCACTAGAAAATCAACGAAAAAGAAAAAAGAGGAATAGAGAAGGATAGAAAATGAAAGTAATTGTAATTGGTGGAGGTCCCAGTCGGAATGATGGCAGCCATTACTGCTAAGCAAAATGGAAATCAAGTGATTTTATTAGAAAAGATGAAATCATTGGGTAGAAAATTACTAATAACAGGAAAAGGAAGATGTAATATTACATCTTCTTTAGATATAAACGAATTTATCAAAAACACACCAGGTAATGGAAAGTTTTTATATAGTTGTTACCAAAATTATACGAATCAAGATGTAATTGGATTTTTAAAAGAACAAGGATTAGAAATAAAAGAAGAAAGAGGAAACAGAGTATTTCCCATAACAGATAAATCAGAAGATGTTTTAAAATGTTTTACTAAAAAACTGAAAGAGTTACAGGTAGAAATAAAATATCATACACAAGTAACAGCGATATTAGTAGAAAGAAATAAGGATATGACTAAAGTTGTTGCAGTCGAAACAAATCACGGTAAAATGGAAGCTGAAAGGGTTATCTTAGCAACAGGAGGAAAAAGTTATCCATTAACAGGTTCCACTGGAGACGGTTATGAATTAGCAAGAGAGCTAGGACATACCATTACTACAATTAGACCCTCTTTGGTGCCTTTGGAAAGTTATGATAAAAATACTTGTCAACAATTACAAGGTCTAAGTTTAAAAAATGTAGGAATAAAATTGCAGGATAAAGAAACACAAAAAGATATTTATAAAGACTTTGGGGAAATGCTATTTACTCATTTTGGTGTTTCAGGACCAACTATTTTAAGTTCATCTGCTCATTTAGTTAGGTATAAACAAATACAAGGAAAATTAGCAAATCAAAAAATTGATTTAAACATTGATTTAAAACCTGCTTTAACAGAAGAAAAATTAGAGGAGAGAATACTGAGAGATTTTCAAGAAATAAAAAACAAGCAATTTAAAAATGGATTAGATAAATTATTACCGCAAAAGTTAATACCTGTAATAATTGAAAAAAGTGGGATTGCCCCTCATAAACCAATCCATGAAATAACAAAAGAAGAAAGAAGAAAGATTGTAAAATTGCTGAAAAATTTTGTCATAAGAATAAAGGATTTTAGACCAATAGAAGAAGCTATTATTACAAGTGGGGGCATTTGTATCAAAGAGATAAATCCTAAAACGATGCAGTCTAAAAAGATAAAGGGATTGTATTTTGCTGGAGAGCTTATCGATGTAGATAGTTATACAGGGGGATTTAATTTGCAAATTGCTTATTCGACTGGCTATACAGCGGGATTGTTACAGGAATAAAATTTTTATTAAAAAGTTTATACTATTTTTTATTCGTAACTCCCAACTGCGGACAGTCTGTAATTGCATAACAGACTGTAATCTTGTTGGTCCCCCCGATTTGTTACTCATAAAAAATAGTATAAACTTTCTTAAAGTTAAGAGAACTAAAAGGAGGAGCGTTTTAAAGAAAATGGATTTTTTGACGATTAGTGAAGCAGTTCAAGCAGAAATTGTTGAGAAGAAATCAAAGTTTATAGCAAATTTATATCCAGTAGAAAATGTAGAAGAAGCAGAGAGATTGAT
This sequence comes from uncultured Clostridium sp., assembly GCA_948472955.1. Lineage (GTDB taxonomy): Bacteria > Bacillota > Clostridia > TANB77 > CAG-508 > CAG-269. Next base: position 13,469 of record CAOKVW010000024.1, read on the forward strand.
ATTAGAGGTTAAGAGAAAGTATCATGATGCCAGACATAATTGCATGGCTTATAGAATTGTCAAGGATAACCAGATAATTGAGAAATCCAGTGATGATGGAGAACCATCTGGCACAGCGGGGTCTCCGATGTTAAATATTCTTCAAAAGCATGATTTGTGTAATATAGTAATTATTGTTACTCGTTATTTTGGAGGTGTTTTATTGGGAACAGGAGGACTCCTTCGAGCGTATTCGGATAGTTTGTTAAAGGCTGTTGAAGAAAGTCATTTCATACAGAAATGTCAAGGAATAGAAATGTTGGTGACAGTGGATTATAGCGAATTTGATAGTTTTAAATATTATTGTAAAAATAATGATATTTTAATTGTAAATGTAGAATATAAAGAATTAATTAACTGTAAAATAGAGTTAGAACCTGATAAAAAAGAAAAATTAATGAAGGATTTTGAAGCAAAATCTTTGATTTTAAAAAATGTAAAAGAAATTACTAAAAAATATATCACGAAAAGTATATGAAAAAAGTATTTTTGTAAAGATTCTGGAAGAAATTCCCAGAATCTATTGATTTTCCTCGAATAAATGATTATAATAACAATTGTAAAAAAATTACAATTTAGGAGGAAAAAAATGAAAGAGAAACTTAGTATTTTAATTGCTGATGATAATCAGGAATTTAGTCACACATTATCTTCTTATATTAATAGTCAAGAAGATATGGAAGTAATCGCTGTTGCAAAGGATGGAAATGAAGCAGTTGGCATGATGTCAAATACCATGCCAGATGTTGTACTATTAGATGTAATTATGCCACATTTAGATGGTTTAGGAGTATTAGAAAAAATAAATATGATAAAAATAGATAAAAAACCAATTTGCATTATGCTGTCCGCAGTTGGACAAGATAAAATAACTCAAAAAGCTATAGTAGCAGGTGCAGATTACTACATAGTAAAACCATTTGACATTGAAATATTGATTAAAAGAATTAGAGAAATTAGATTCTTTAAACCAAACCAAACAGCAAATAATTTTATAACGAGAGAACCAAAACAAAAGTATATTGAGTTATCAGAAAAAGATGAAAAAAAGGAAGAGAATTTAGAAGCTTTAGTGACAAATATTATTCATGAAGTGGGTGTGCCAGCTCATATTAAGGGCTATCAATATTTAAGAGAAGCTATCATGATGGTTGTTAATGATATTGATGTGATTAATCAAATTACGAAAAGCTTATATCCTAAAATTGCCTTTAAGTATAGTACCACACCAAGTAGAGTAGAACGTGCGATTCGCCATGCTATTGAAGTAGCTTGGGGTAGAGGACAACAAGAAGCAGTGGAAAATATTTTTGGCTATACTATTTCAGCAGCCAAAGGAAAGCCAACGAATTCAGAATTTATTGCCATGATAGCTGATAAGTTAAGACTTGAATTGAAGAGTGCATAGAGTTCACGAAAGTGTTGCAAAAAGCAGAATACAGAAAAATGCCTAATAGCAATAAATAAAAGTTGGTTGCTATATTTGCAGTAGATTAAGTGAAAAATCTTCTATCAATGCAATAGATACAAAAAGTCTAATGCAATAAACTTGAAAAATTTATTGCCTAACCTTCCAAATATTCGTTTGAAAAATAAAACGAATAAGGGAGGTTTTTTATTATGGAAAAAATTGATTTAGAGGTAGACGATTTTATGAACTATTGTGATTACAAAAATTTGTCACAAAAGACACTAGCAAGTTATGAACAGACACTAAGACTTTTTATCAAGTATTTACAAGATGAGTGTAGCATAACCAAAACAGAGCAAGTAAAGGAACAAACTGTTTTAGATTATGTGAAAAGTATTAAAGAAAGGGGAAAATATACAGTAGTTGCCAATGATAACACGAAAAGGCTTAATAACCCACAAAATAGGCGAGATTTTGGAAGGAAAGTAAGTATAGCAACGATAAACAATTATATTAGAAATTTAAGGGTATATTTTAATTATATGTATGATAATCGATTAATTAAAGTAAATCCAATGCGAAAAATAAAACCAACAAGAGTGCCACGAAAAGCAAAAGAATATATCAACGACAAAGATTTCAATAACTTACTAAAAAGTTTCGATTTATCAAAGTTTCATGAGTATAGAGATTATATTGTAACTCAATTGATTTTTGATACTGGAATGAGAGTAGGGGAATGTTTAATGATAAAAGATGTAACAGATATTAATTTCAATGAAAGAACTATTTTTTTACCAGCAGACAATACCAAAGGAAAAAAAGATAGATATGTATTTTTTTCTAATCAAATGGCAACAGAACTAAGTAGGTGGTTACAGTATAGAGATAGATACAAGAATAGTGAATTTTTATTTTGTACAATTAATGGTACCAATATATTAGAACGTAGCTTTGAAAGTAATTTTACAGTATATGGGGAGAGAATAGGAAATAGAGAAATCCACCCTCATATGTTACGCAATAATTTTGCCAAACGATTTTTAATGAATGGGGGAGACATATACACGTTATCCAAAATTTTAGGACATTCAAGTGTAAAAGTAACAGAAGAATGTTATCTTGATTTAGACACAGAAGATTTAAGAAAACAATATCAAAAACATTCTCCTCTTATGAATTTGAAAAAAGCATAGAAAAATAGATAAAAGATAAGTAAAGAAGCGGATAACAAGTAATATGTTAAAATAAAAATATTAAAAATCAAGAAAGGTGGAAAATCAATGAAAAAGGTTTTTGAAAATGAATTAGAAGGATATGTACAAAAGTTTAATAAAAAAGATGTCATACTTAATTTAGAGGGAATTGTAAAAGAAAAAATAAAAATGGAAAATGTCGAATGTAACTATAATATACGAAATGGGATTTTTAAAATAAAGGACAAAACTGCTAATATAAATATTGATATAAGTTCGGTGTATCGAATAGAAATAAGCGAAAATAATTCTATGCTTGTAATTTATTTAGACAACGGAATTGATATAAGAATTGAGAAATTATTATCAGTAATAGGTAAGAAACCAAAAGACTAGGAAAGTTTATAAAGGCTTTTTTCTAGTCTTTTGCTTATGTTACTGGAATACTATAAAAGTAACTATTTTTTAGGGTAAGTGTTACAAATGTCACTAGCACCAGTTATATAATTCATATCTACATCATAGAATTTAGCCAATATAATTAGACTTTCAATGGGTATTCTAGTATAACCCAATTCATAATCACTATACGTTTTTTGACATATATTTAGTAAATCAGCAACATATTGTTGGGTATAGAATTTTTGAACCCTTAAACTTTTAATAATATCACTACAATTCATAAAACAACGTTCCTTTGCTATAAAATAAAGATAGGCATTTAACCTATCTATGTTTAAAATATTAGTATAGAGCCAATTAATTATTTTCAATAGGTTCCAAGACTAAAGTGCCAAGTTTGTTTTTCATTTCTGCTTTTTTTTTTGAGCCTCTTCTCTTGGTTACGTCATTTTTGTTAACAATGACCTTTGAACATTCGTCAATTATTTTTTGTAAGTAATCTTCACTCGTTAAATTTTTAGAACTTTCAGTAAGTTCGGCAGCATCATTGATTTTTCTTATGTTTTCAAAAAATTCAGGTGGGCAAACTGCTTGTTTAGTTGTAGTGTCAAGAACAATTTTCATAGTATCAATCCTTTCTTTTTACAAATTATGACATAATAGTAACAGAAAAGACAGAAAACCGCAGTATTATAGAATAATAAACTCTAAACAAGAGTTAATAACTCTAAAACCAAGAGGAAAATACACTATCACAGAATAATAAACTCTAAAATAGAATAAATAACTCTAATATGAAAGAGTAAAGAGGTAAAGCCCTACTCTAATAAAACTTTGCCAATAGAGGAAATAACTCTATTAACAGAGTAACACACCCTAAAATAGAGCAATACACTCTAAACCTAGAACTTAAATATTTGAATTTCAGTTGGTAGTCTTTTATAATGAAAAGGGGAAATATAAATGGTTTGCAAGTGCAACAATAAAAAACAAATATTTGAAATCTAGTACAAATTGAAATATAATTAGGATAGAAAAATAAATAAGGAAAATCGCTAAAAGTGAAATATTTGAGAATTTTTTTATATATTATCTATATAGTATTGATACATTAGTTATGAGCAAGTTAAGAACTTGTAACATTTTATAGGAGAAGAAAAATGAATTTAGAAAAAGAAAAAGTAATTGAAAGAATAAAAGAATCCAAAAAATATGGTTTGAATTATGCCCAACTAGCAAGAGCCATTGAATTGACGCCAACTACAATTTATATGTTTGTCAATGGAACATATAACCTATCAAAACCAAAACAATTACAAGCCTTGTGTTATATAGAAAATTATATGGAACAAGTAAAAGAACAATTAAGAAAAATAGAAAACAAGGGGTTATGCGTAAAATGAAATCATTAGATAAACAAATCCAAGACATTATACAAGATAGTGTTTCTAAAACAATGAATATAAAAGTACCATTACAAAGCAATATGGAAGAAAGAAATTTATTATTAGAAATATTAAGAAATCAAGAAAGGCTAAATAAAAAAATGGAAAGTATATATGAAAATAGCAATCATGAACAATCAAATTGATAAGATACCTACTAAAGATGATTTTTATTTTTGGAAGAAATAGGGGCATAGTTTTGGGAAAAGAAGCGGAAATTTTATATAAAATAACTATGTTCTGGAAAACACAGTTAGTGAACACAAAAAATAGAATTATTAAAAGCAAAGGATACATGACTAGAAAAAGGAAAATAAATTCTATTTAAAGTAATAATAATTTAAAATAGTAATATATTTAGGCATAAAAATAAAGAATACAAAAGAGAATAAGGTCAAACAATAGCAGAAGAAGGCACGAAGATAGTGGGATTTTATCCTTTTCATGCCAACTAGCTTATTGAGACTTATACGTTACTTGAAAAAGGTGTATATCGACCATAGGGAGACACTGTGGCAAGCAAGAGGGCGGTATGCTGTATTTAATTACAAACTCTTTTTCATTAGTTTCGTCTTGTACAAGTGTTGCAAGTTGTCCCTCGTGTGTAAGAAAACACGTCTACGTAAGCAATGGGCGGGGAATTGTAAAAAACTAATGGCAATATAATAATGTAATTAATAATATTGTTATTAATTATAATATATATTCTGATATTAATTAGATTATTATATAAGCCCCTCTTGGGAGAACTATGCCTAAAAATAAGTTAGTAAAATAATAATTATGGAGGAATTTATGAACAGAAAACATTATTGTAAATATTGTAGCAGAGAGTTAGAAAATGAAGAATATATCTATAATGGATATTGTGAGGAATGTTTTGACGAAAACGAAGACGATAGAATGATACAAAATTATGAACTGATACAAATTATATGAACTATTAAGAAAGTACAAAAAGTAGGGTTATATTCCCTACTTTTGCTAATCTTCTAAGTTATTCAAACCATATTCAATAATTTGATTTACGACACTATTAAAACTAAGGTCGTTTTTTTCAGCTAACTCGTTTATTCTGTCAAATGTTCCTCCATTTATGCGAATGGTTCTCGTTACAGTATCATTGCTTTTAGAAGACTTTTCAATTCTTAATTTTCCCATAAAATCACCTATTACATATTGTACATATTGTACATAAAAAATAATTAAAAATAAGTACACAAAAGTGTGTACAAATAAAATTTGTTGTGATATAATTCGACATATAGAGTTGAAAGGTGGGAAAATTATGGCATTAATTAAGTGTGAAGAATGCGGAAGTAATGTATCAGATAAAGCAAAAATGTGTCCAAATTGTGGAAACCCTATGGAATCAGGAGAACAAGCGTATGATAATATACATGAAAAGAAAAATTTTAATATATATTCAATACTCGCACTAGTATGTACTATTGCATCTATGATTTTATCTACATCTAATTCAACTGTTGGTGGAGTACTTATAATTTTATCATTTATCCTTTCAATTATAGGTGTAGTAAAAGCAAATAAGATAAAAAAGATAATAGGAAAAAGAAAGGGAATTGTTCTTTCTGTAACTCTATTGAGTCTTTACATTTTAATGTTCTTGGTGTTCTTTTTAGACGAAGATACAAATAGTAATAAAACAATAGAGAATAATTCAATTAGACAAGATAATAATTCAAATAAAAATGAAGCAGTAGTGAGTACTTTGGATAAACAAGATAATAATTCAAATAGAGACGAATATGATGATTATAAAGAAATATTTAGTCAAATTAAAATTTTAAAACAATCATTAAATAGTCCAAATAGTTTTCAATTGAATAGGATTTCTTTATATACAGCAGAAGAAGGCACTTATTTTTGCCAATATTTTAATGCTTTAGTAGATTATTCTGGAGAAAATGTGCTAGGTGGAACAGTTAGGAAGTATAAAGTATATAAATTTACAGTTAACAATGAAAATAATAGCAAAAATTTAGAATTTATATCTTCTAAAGGATATGATAGTGATAGATATGATTTAGCAGAATATGATGCAAAATCATCTCCACAAGACATTGGAATGACAAATGGAATTACTAAAGACTTAAATGTAAATAGAGTCTTAGAGTATATTAATAATTAGTTTTAACAGAAAAATAAGAATGGCAAGTAAAGCAATAGAACAAAAATCTATTGCTTATTTTTTTTGTCCAAAAGTCAAATAGTCAATTTTCCTTGATTTTATGGTTCTCGCGCCAACTTACCAGTGTCACAAAAAGGGTCAAAAATTATTTGACATTTTAGGGGAAATGTAGTAATATATATATAACAGCTGTGAAAGTCATAATAACAGCTATCAAATCGTTTGTAGGAAGAAATTCTACACTATAAAAAACCAGAGTAACTATGCAAAACTCTGGTTTTTCTTTTGCTATGTACTTGTATGTACTAGCCTTTGTCATAATTGCCTTTGCATAACACTATTACTAGCATTATTAAAAGGGCTATTAAATCGTTTGTATTCAAAAATTCCACCTCCTTCCATTGTGGAATTGAAAGTAGTATACAACATTATTTTATGAAATTCAATCATTTATTGAAAAATAGCGAAAAAAAGTGATTTATTGCTATTGCATTTATAATATAAATGTAGTACAATTAATGCAATGAATACAAAAAGGTTAGTGCAATAAACTTTTTAAAAGAATAGTATAATTTATTGCTTACACAGTAGTAAGACAAAAATAAAAAAGGCTATAAATAAGGCATTGCACCATTTCAGCAGCCAAAGGAAAGCCAACGAATTCAGAATTTATTGCCATGATTGCTGATAAGCTAAGACTAGAGTTAAAGAGTGCGTAGTTCCTTGATTTTATGGTTCTCACACTAACTTACCAGTGCCACGAAAAGGGTCATAAATTAGTTGACATTTTAGGGGAAATGTAGTAATGTATATATAACGGATGTGTAAGTCGTAATAATAAGTTGGTTATGCACATAGTCCACCATAAAAAACCAGAGTTCTCGCAAAACTCTGGTTTTTTTGCTATGTATTTATGTACTAGCCTTTGTCGTAATTTCCTTTTTATAACATTCTTTTATAAAATTCAATAGTTTATCGGCATACGAAAAAAAGTAAACGCATTGTAGTGTTACAATTGATGTGAAACAAAAAATATAGAAAAAAAGTGATTCAAGT